>CAZXZI010000021.1:2100-29908 GCA_964645165.1 uncultured Ectothiorhodospiraceae bacterium | reverse complement strand
CCACTGAGCGCGCCGCCAATTCCGGGCAGAGGGTGACGATATTGGCGAAGGGCTCGTCATCGTTGAGGCTGATGTGCTCGTAGATGTCGTCGGTCACCACGATGATGTTGTCGTGCTTTGCCAGCACCGCGCCCAGAGCCTTGAGTTCGGTGTGGCGGTAGCTCACGCCCGTGGGATTGGAAGGGCTGTTGACCACTACCATGCGCGTTTTGGGGGTGATGGCTGCCTCCAGTTGCTCGGGCGTGATTTTAAAACCCGCCTCGATACCGGCTTCAACAATCACTGGTACGCCTTCTGCCAAAGTCACCATGTCCGGGTAGGACACCCAATACGGCGCAGGGATGATGACTTCGTCACCCGTATTCAACAGTGCCTGGGTCAGATTAAAAAAGCTGTGTTTGCCACCGCAGGACACCAGAATCTGCTCCGGCGCGTATTCGAGCTGATTGTCCCGCGCAAATTTGCGTGCCACCGCCGCTTTCAACTCTGGCGTGCCGTCCACGGCTGTATATTTGGTATCCCCGGCGTTGATCGCCGCGATAGCCGCCTGTTTGATGTGCTCGGGGGTATCGAAGTCCGGCTCGCCAGCACCGAGCCCAATAATGTCTTCCCCTGCGGCTTTGAGCGCCTTGGCGCGCGCGGTAATCGCCAGCGTTGGCGATGGTTTGATGTTTTGCACCCGGTGGGATAACTGCTCAGATGACGGATTGCTCAAAGGGAATTCCTCAAGTGTGAAACGCATGCAAATAGATATTGGGGTAATATACTCGATTGGCCTGCACGCAAGAAAGAGAATGACAAAAAGATTTCAACTAGAGTCGGAATTTGAGCCCGCCGGCGATCAACCCGAGGCGATTAAATCGCTGATCGAAGGTATCGAGACCGGTGAAGCGGGGCAGACCCTGCTGGGCGTCACCGGTTCCGGCAAAACCTTCACCGTCGCCAATGTCATCCAGTCCGTGCAACGTCCGGCGCTAATCATGGCCCCCAACAAAACCCTGGCGGCCCAACTTTATGGTGAGATGAAAGAATTCTTTCCGCACAACGCGGTGGAATATTTTGTGTCCTATTACGATTATTACCAGCCCGAGGCCTACGTTGCGTCGTCGGACACCTTCATCGAGAAAGACGCTTCGGTGAACGAGCACATCGAGCAGATGAGACTGTCGGCCACTAAAGCGATTTTGGAACGCAAGGATGTGATTGTCGTTGCCACTGTGTCGGCGATTTACGGTTTGGGTGATCCCGAGTCGTACATGAAAATGCTGCTGCATCTGTCGCGTGGCGAGACCATCGATCAACGCAACATCCTGAGACGCCTTGCCGAGCTGCAATACAAACGCAACGACGTGGAGCTGCATCGCGGTACGTACCGGGTGCGTGGTGACGTGATCGATATCTTTCCTGCGGATTCCGACCGCGAAGCGGTGCGTGTGGAATTGTTCGGCGATGAAATCGATAACATTGCGTATTTTGATCCACTCACCGGCGAGGTCTTGCAGCGACTGCCGCGCATCACTATTCATCCGAAAACGCACTACGCGACGCCGCGCGCCACGGTGCTGCATGCGGTGGAGCAGATCAAACTCGAACTACCGGAACGCCTCGGCTATTTTTACGAACAAAACAAGTTGGTTGAAGCGCAGCGACTGGAACAGCGCGTTAAATACGACATCGAAATGATGCTGGAGCTGGGGTATTGCTCGGGGGTAGAAAACTACTCACGTTATCTGTCGGGACGTGAAGCGGGGGAGCCGCCACCCACACTCATTGATTATCTACCCAAGGACGCGTTAATGATTTTGGATGAATCCCATGTCACTGTGCCGCAGATCGGCGGCATGTACAAAGGGGATCGTTCACGCAAAGAAAACCTGGTGCAATACGGTTTCCGACTGCCCTCCGCGCTGGACAACCGGCCGCTACGCTTCGATGAGTTTGAGCGCATGATGCGACAAACTATTTTTGTTTCTGCGACGCCCTCCGTTTATGAGGCCGAACACTCCGGTGCCATTATCGAGCAGGTGGTGCGTCCCACCGGCCTGTTAGATCCCGTCATCGAAGTGCGTCCGGCCACCACTCAGGTGGACGACCTGTTGTCGGAAATCCACAAACGTACCGCTGTAAATGAACGCGTGTTGGTCACCACGTTGACCAAACGCATGTCTGAAGATCTTACCGACTACCTTGGTGACCACGACGTGCGTGTGCGTTACATGCACTCGGATATTGAAACCGTGGAACGCATGGAGATTATCCGCGATCTGCGCCTCGGCAAGTTCGACGTGTTGGTAGGAATCAACCTGTTGCGCGAGGGGCTGGACATTCCCGAGGTGTCGCTGGTCACCATTCTTGATGCCGACAAAGAAGGGTTCCTGCGCTCGGAACGTTCATTGATTCAGACCATTGGCCGAGCCGCACGCAACGCCAGTGGAAAAGCGATTTTGTACGGCGACAAGATTACCAAATCCATGCAAAAGGCCATCGACATCACCGAGTCTCGCCGAGCCAAACAGCATGACTATAATGTGCAACACGGCATCACCCCTGCCACCATCCGCAAGCAGATAGCCGATGTCATGGAAGGAGGGCGCAGTAGCGGCAAAGGCTATGACAGCCTCACCGCCAGCGATTTCGCCAGGGTGGCCGATGAGATTGCCGAATACGCTGCAATGACCCCCGCGCAACTAGCGAAACGCATTGCCGAGCTGGAAAAGAAAATGTACCAGCATGCGCAGGACCTGGAATTTGAAGACGCCGCCCGGGTGCGCGATGAGATCAGCCACATTCAGGAGAACGCCATGGGCATAACAACTGTCTGATCTTATCCGCCAGATACTTGTCACCACCACCCGCTTTCGGTAAAGTGTGCGCCCTTTAGTCGCGTAGCTCAGTTGGTTAGAGCACTACCTTGACATGGTAGGGGTCGCTAGTTCGAATCTAGTCGCGACTACCAATCTTTTTTGTCGGATCTTAAAAAGCACTCTTGAGCTGTCAGGGTGCTTTTTTTATGCTTTGCGCCCAGGCTGTATGCGTTCTGAGGACAGGGTACCCTGCTCGCAATCAACCTCGAAACAGAGTAACAATAAATGCAGTTTGTGGGCGATTATCAAGTAGATCCAGCGTTGTGTGACAACCTTATCGCTTTGCATAAGGCGGGGGCTAAGCAAGGATTGGTGGTGCGCGGCAAACTAGGTACCGACAAAGGTGTGGTGGCCGATAAAAAGAAAAAAGACTCATATGATCTTGGTTTGGTCACCGTGCCTGAAGATCTCGCCGAGCAATATCATTTGCCGGAGTTTTACGGCGTACTGAAAGAGTGCATTGATCAGTACGTGGAAAAATTTCCCATCATCAAAAAGTTAGGTGCGTACCACATCGGGGAATCGCCGATCATCCAGCATTACAAACGTGGAGGTGGGTATCGCTGGCCGTACTGTGGACGCACCGGCCTGGAAACAGCTACACGTATGTTGGTGTGGATGATGTATTTGAACGACGTGACAGACGGTGGTGGTACAAAGTTTGTGTATCAGCGCAAGACGTTTGATGCGCGTAAGGGATGTTTGCTGGTCTGGCCCTCTGATTTTACCCATACTCACCATGGCGTCGTCTCGAAAACCCAAGAAAAATTCATTATTACCGGTTGGCTCAATTTTGCGGACTGATGGCCGGTCTGGACAATATTAGAAATATCTAATATTCTTTCGGGATGTTTATTTTTAAAGTGAAAAATTATGTTCAATCGCATTCAAGAAATTGACTCTCCGGAACTGGCAAGCTGGATTGAAGATGAATCACACCAGCTTCGAATTATCGATGTGCGCGAAATGCGGGAAATCGCCCAAGGCACCATTTCTAGTGCAGTACCTTTGCCTCTGGCGACGTTGCCGGTGCGACTCAGCGAGTTCGAGCCGGATGAGAAACTGGTGATCATCTGCCGGAGTGGGGCACGATCGGCACAGGCTTGCATGTTCCTCCAACAACATGGCTTCAATAACGCCTTTAATCTGCGCGGCGGCATGATCGGTTGGGCGCACAGTGCGTTGCCGATTGTCCGTCCAGAATTGACTTAGACGGATTTACAAACCCGCATTCACGGTTAAAATTAGCATCTCTTGAACGGCACGATTGGTTGGTCACAACCAAATTTTCGCAGCGTTATTTGAATTTGCGAGTGATTCCTCTATTCAAGATGGGATGAGATTTCATATAATGGGATATGCACGCCGCATTCCGGCGAGTTACGATTCAATAATCATCGGTCTGTTCACGACCAGCTACCAACGGATGAAATCATGACGGGAAAGCGTTTTTCATTAGAAGTCCAACCCTACGTGCCGGAGCGCCTGAGTCGTCTTAACGAGCTGGCGAATGACCTCCTGTACAGTTGGGATCGTCAGGTTCGTGGATTGTATTATCAATTGGACTCGACCCTTTGGGA
Source organism: uncultured Ectothiorhodospiraceae bacterium (assembly GCA_964645165.1). Lineage (GTDB taxonomy): Bacteria > Pseudomonadota > Gammaproteobacteria > SZUA-152 > SZUA-152 > SZUA-152. The sequence goes on along the minus strand of CAZXZI010000021.1, from coordinate 25,464 downwards.
GCAATGCCGACATAGCCCCAAGGTTTTCATGCGCCGGGTTTCTCAGGAGCGCCTGGAGCAAGTCGCCGAAGATCGTATCTTCATGGAAGATTACGAGCGCACGCTGTCTGCCTATGACATTTACCACCAGAAGAGCCGTAATCCCAGTATCTCGAATCTGCTGGGCGACGAAGAGGATCTGGTGGCCTATTTTTGCGCCGAATTTGGTCTGCATGAAAGTGTGCCGATTTATTCGGGAGGGCTGGGTATTCTCGCGGGCGATCACTGTAAGGCAGCCAGTGATCTCGGCCTGCCGTTTGTGGGTGTCGGTTTACTCTATCGCCAGGGTTATTTTATTCAGACCATTGATGGACAGGGCAATCAGGTTGCCCATTACACCACCACTGATTTTGGCGATCTGCCGGTGGTGCCTGCTAGAGATAGTGCGGGCGAGGAACTGCAGGTTCAGGTCAAGCTGCCGGGACGCAAACTACAGCTCAGAGTCTGGCAGGCCAAGGCCGGTCACATCACGCTCTATCTGCTGGACAGCGACGTCGAAGGAAATAAAAAAGAGGATCGGCAGATCACTCGCCAGCTTTATGGTGGCGATATTACTACCCGTATTGAGCAGGAAATCGTATTGGGCATCGGCGGGGTGCGTGCACTGCGGGCATTGAACCTGCAACCAACGGTCTGGCATATCAACGAAGGTCATGCCGCCTTTCAGATTTTGGAACGCTGCCGCGAATACACCCTTAACGCCATGGATTTTAACGCGGCGTTGGAATTGGTGGCGGCGAACACGGTGTTCACTACGCACACGCCAGTGCCGGCCGGTCACGATATTTTTGACCACCATCAGTTCAGCAGCTACTTCCGGTCTTTCATCAAGGATTTGCACGAGCCAGAGGAACACATTATCGCGCTGGGCCACAGCCCCGATAACCCGGGAGGCTTTAACATGACGGCGCTCGCCCTGCGAGGTTCGCGGTTTCATAATGGCGTCAGCCGAATTCACGGTACCGTGGCATCGCAGAATGAAGGTTACGTCTGGCCGCAGATTCCGCCTGAGGAAAACCCCATTCAGTACGTCACCAACGGCGTGCATCTGGCGACTTTTCTGGCGCGAGAATGGTTCAATTTGTTTGATATGACTTTTGACCGCAGCTGGCGCAATGAACAACTCAACGCAGACTACTGGCAGCGCGTTGACGAGATACCGGATCAGTCGTACTGGAGTGTTCGGCAGACCCTAAAGTCACGCCTGTTTGCCGATGTGCGGAACCGTGTCACCTTACAACTGGAACGTAATGGTTGCGGCGAATTTCATATCCAGCGTTTGACCAGTCACATTTCTGAACATCAAACTGATATTCTGACCCTGGGTTTTGCCCGACGCTTTGCCACTTACAAACGGGCGACCTTATTGTTTTCCGACCCGGAACGTCTGGCACGTCTGCTCAATGATCCGAAACGCCCGGTGGTGATCATGTTTGCCGGTAAGGCCCATCCCAATGATCACCCGGGTCAGGAGCTGATTCGTACCATTCATCACTTCTCTCGGCGCCCGGAGTTCGAGGGCAAGATTATTTTGCTGGAAGGTTACGACCTGGCGCTGGCACGCAAGCTGGTGAGCGGCGTAGATGTCTGGGTCAATAATCCCGAATATCCCATGGAGGCCAGCGGTACCTCCGGCGAAAAGGCTGGGCTTAACGGTGTGCTCAATCTCAGTGTGCTGGACGGTTGGTGGGGCGAAGGCTACAACGGCGACAATGGCTGGGGTATTGTGCCTCATGGCGCGGATTACGCGGATGATTTCCGTGATCGCGAAGAGGGGCAAGCACTGCTGGACATTCTAGAGCGCGACATTATCCCCACTTATTACGAACGTAATGGCTACGGCTATTCGGAAGAGTGGGTGCAGCTGTCAAAAAATTCCATGAAATCCATTTTGCCGCAGTTTAATTCGCAGCGCATGGTGATGGATTACGCGGAAAAATTTTATGCCCCGGCCAGTCAGCAAAAACGCAAGCTACAAAAAGATCAGGGTAACCCGGCGCGAGAGCTGGCAGCCTGGAAACAGAAGATCCGTGAACGCTGGCATGAGGTGAGCCTGCGACGGATCGACAATGCACCAGAGCATTTGATGCATGGCGAAATCCTGAAAATTCAGGTCAGCGTTTATCTGGATGGCCTGGAGCCTGATGACATTACGGTGGAGTGCCTGGTAGGCACCATCTCAGCCCATGAGGAATTTATTGTACAAATACGTATTCCGCTACAAGCCGATGGGGAGAAGGTGGATAGGCGTCAGACCTTTAGCCTGGATCTGGAACCGGTATTATCGGGTTTGCAACACTACAAAATTCGCGCCTATCCCTGTAATGCCTTGCAAACGCATCCTTTTGAAATGGGGCAGATGATCTGGCTCTAACGGGATTTAGCGGTTTGTAAATTAGTGTTTCAAGCGGGCGGGTCGAGGTAGTCGTTCAGGTATCATGCCGACCATAAAGTATATTTAGCTGGCGCAGTTGCTCGGCCAACGTGGGCGGCAACTGCGGCCACTGAAAACGCCAGCACCAATTGTCCTTGACCGTACCAGGTAGATTCATGCGGTTACCTTCACCCAGCACCAACACGTCCTGCATGGGCAGGATGGCCATGTCCGCCACCGAAGCCAATGCGCTGCGGATCAATGGCCAGGGCATTTCAAAAGCAACCTCGTAGCCCAGGTAATCATCGATGCGCTGACGCTCGGCATCAGCCAATGTCGCATACCAGGACAGGGTCGTGTCATTGTCGTGGGTTCCGGTGTAGACCACGCTGTGCATTTCGTGATTGTGCGGCAGGTAAGGATTGTCGGCGTTGCCATCAAAGGCAAATTGCAAAATTTTCATACCGGGCAGATTAAAGGCTCGCCGTAATTCATTCACTTCCGGGGTGATGGTGCCCAGGTCTTCTGCCACCAGTGGCAGATGTTGAAAGGCTGCCTGCAATGTTTCCAACAAGGCTTTACCGGGCGCTTTGACCCAGTGACCCTCCATCGCAGTTTCTGCCTCTGCAGGTATTTCCCAAAAGGCTTCGAAGCCGCGAAAGTGATCGATGCGCACCAGATCAAACAATTCCAGTTGGGTGCGCAAGCGTTCAATCCACCAGTTGAAACCATCTTCTTCCAGTTGCTCCCATCGATATTGCGGGTTTCCCCAATACTGTCCCGTTGCCGAAAAATAATCCGGTGGTACCCCGGCGACGGTTTGTGCCTTGCCGTGTGCATCGACGCAAAAATATTGTCGTTGTGCCCAGACCTCTGCGCTGTCGTGAGCCACGAAAATAGGCATGTCGCCAAACAGGGCTACATCGTGTTGGTGGGCATAGGCTTTGAGTTCATGCCATTGGCTAAAAAATACGAACTGCTCGAATTGCACCTGAGCAATTTGTTGCGCCAGCCGTTGTCTCGCTTTTTTTAGGGCCGTGGGTTTACGGTCGCGTTCTGCTGCTGGCCAGTGCCACCAGGCCTGGTGGTGTTGTTCCCAGCGCAGGGCAATATACAGGGCATAGTCCTCAAGCCAGTGTGACTGCGCAGATTGAAATGCCGTATAGGCCTGTTGTGCTTCCGGGTCTGCCGCCGCCTCAAAACCAACCCAGGCCAACTGTAGACAGTTGATGCGATGGGTGTTGCCAGTGTCGGCATCTGTTGGGCATTTGGACTTTTGCAACCAGCCACGATCCACCAGCCAGTCCAGACTGATAAGCAGCGGACTGCCAGCGTGTACCGATAGACACTGGTAGGGGGAGCCGTCTTCGTGGGTCGGACCCAGGGGCAACATTTGCCAGACGCGCATGCCACTGGCGGCCATAAATTCGATAAAGCGATAGGCATCATGCCCCATGTCGCCCGCAGAAAGCTCGCCGGGCAGTGAGGTGGGATGCAACAACAGTCCGCCACAGCGTCGGCGCTGGAATGGCCGCCCGTCTGGTGCTGTATTCGTGCCTAACATAGAGTAGTTCCTTGATGCTGTTTAGTCTGACGCTTGTCCGGGGCGCATGGTGCCGCCCATCGCTGGTTGGCCGCTGCCATGCGTAAACACCTTCGACAAATAGGAGGGGGGATCCTCACCTAACAAGTGATAAAGATTGGAAAGATGGCTGCGGTAAAGATACTCAAAACATTCAACGGATTCGGCGGCATTGTAATCGCCAAACCACCAGAACCAGTCGGAGCCTTCGCAAATGGCCAGTTGATGTTCGGCCTTCGCTAAACGTTCTGCATCCAGTTTGCCACTTGCAGCTACCCGGTCGAAAGCCTGTTTGGCATCGCCAAGCATATTCCAGCCGGTGTTTTTATCGTTGTCACCAATCCAGGTGGAGAAGGTGCCATAGACCCAACTACCGGCCACCAGGTGCGGTAACTCGGTGGGTGCAATTTTGGCGTCGAGACAATCGGCAAAGGTCGTCAATTCCAGGTTAGGGTGCGCCGCCAGTTTTTCATACAGGGCACGTAAAAAATAATAACCATTCTCGGGGTAATATTCCCAGGCATTCTCGCCATCGAGAATGATCGACGCCACGCTATTGGGCTGACCCTTGCAGGCATCGGCAATATTTTCGAGATGATGTACTAGATTGGCTACGGCGTCATCGGCCTTCCAGTCGGCATAGGTAAAACCGATGAGGTCGGAGAGGCCGTCGTCACGAAAAAATACTGTGGTGTTTGTATCGCGTAATCGGTAGGCATGGTGCACGCTTTCTGTTCCGCATAGATCGCTGTCCTCGGCGGGTTTGTGCAGGCTGTGACGTAACACGGATTCGCCACTGGCCGTCCAGTCGAAGTCGTATTCACTCAACACGCGCAAGGTGGCTTCACTGAGGCTACCTTCTGAGGGCCAGCAGCCTCGTGGGGTAAACCCAAAATAGTGTTTGAAGACTTCCAGTCCGCGCGTCAGGTGCCAGCGCACTCGTGCTTCACCACCAGGATAGTTTTGCAGGGAAGGCAGAGCCATATCGGGTACGGCCTCGCGCGCCGATTCAATGTCCAGCAATAGAGGCATGATGGGGTGGGCGTAGGGTGTCACCGACAATTCAACCTGGCCGCGCTCCGCCAGTGTGCGGTAACGGCCGATGAGCGAGGACAATAGTTCGCCGATGATGCCCAGCAATTCGTGGCGGTCTTGCAGACTGTAATTTGACGCTTGTTCTATGAGGCGCTTAACTCGCTTGTCGCTACGGCGCACTGTCTCGCCCAACCAGGCGAGGTGATACCACATCAGCAGGTCGATGAGGAACTGTTCGCTGGTGTAGACCAGAGCATCCGGATGTTTGAGTAACCAGTCAGCAATAATGGCTAGCCGTTTATAAGCAGGAAAGCGATCGATCATGTGCTGTCGATTGGCGCGCAGGCAATCTTTGACCAGACGCAGACGTTGATCGGCTGCAGCTACTAACACGGGTTCGGCGAGAGCCGCTAGCAGAGGATCATTGATAGAACCGCTGTTGTTCAGAAAGTGCTGCACCTGTTGAGCGTAGTCATCGATCTGTTCCAGCAGAGTAGGCACGAAGTTGACCACAGCGCGTGCCTCCGGTACCGCTTCGAGATGTGCTGCCATGTCGACGTAATCTTTGATGGCGTGCAGATAGGTCCACGGCAAATAGTATTCACCATTACGCTGGTCACGGTATTCCGGCTGATGCATGTGCCAGTACAGTACGACCTTGAGTTTTTGTTTTTTTGACACGATGTTGATTTCCGATGAATATGTTGAAACAAAAGAAGCTTAGCGTACCCGGTGTGTTGCCTGACCCAGCATGTCCGGTGTTACCAACACGATACCATTGGGGGAGACATGAAAGCGTTTTGCATCTTCTTCTGCATCGTAACCAATCACGGTGTTCGCGGGAATCTGACAGCACTTATCCAGCACGGCACGACGAATGCGGCAGTGCTCGCCGATGTCCACCTTGGGTAGCACCACGGAGTCCTCGATCTCACTGTAGGATTTCACATGCACATGGGAAAACAGTAGCGAGTGACGAACCGTGGCGCCAGAAATAATACAGCCCCCGGAGACCATGGAGTCCACCGCCATGCCGCGTCGGTCTTCGTCATCAAATACAAACTTGGCGGGAGGAGCCTGCTCCTGATAGGTCCAGATGGGCCAATCGGAATCGTAGAGATTAAGATCCGGGGAAATTCCAATGAGCTCCTGGTTTGCTTCCCAAAAGGCATCGACAGTTCCTACATCCCGCCAATAGGCCTGCGTTCCTTTTTGCACATCTAAAAAAGGATAAGCGAACACCCGGTAGCGATCGATAAGTGAGGGGATGATGTTGTGGCCAAAGTCGTGTGCGGATTTCGACAGGTCGGCATCCTTGATTAACTGTTCAAACAAAAATGCCGTATTGAAAACGTAGATTCCCATGGAGGCCAGAGCGGTATCAGGATTACCTGGCATGGGTGCGGGATGCTCTGGTTTTTCGGTAAAACTGCGGATGCGATAGTCATCGTCCGCGCCCATTACGCCGAAGGACTGCGCTGTCTTCAGGTCGGTCTTGATGCAGCCAATGGTGAGATCAGCTTCGTTTTCCGCATGAGCCGCAAGCATTGGACCATAGTCCATTTTGTAAATATGGTCACCGGCGAGCACTAAAACATAACTGGGATTATGTGTCCGAATGATATCCAGGTTTTGATAGATGGCGTCGGCGGTACCGGCGTACCAGGAATCGGCAATACGCTGTTGCGCGGGTAACAATTCCACGTATTCCCCAAACTCACCACGCCAGTGTCCCCAGCCTTGTTGAATATGACGGATCAGGGAATGAGCCTTGTACTGGGTCAGTACACCAATGCGCCGGATGCCCGAGTTGATGCAATTGGACAGGGGGAAGTCGATGATGCGGAACTTGCCACCGAAGGGCACTGCGGGTTTGGCGCGCCACTGGGTTAAATGCATTAAACGGGAACCGCGTCCACCCGCCAGAATAAGGGCCAGGGTATCTCGCGTTAGACGACTAACAAAACGGGGTGAATGACTCATGATGATACAAACTCTCCCAAGCAGATTAGATATTCCAAATCGACAACCACCCTGTGGATATAACACAGGACTGCTATTTTTTAATTATCGCGGCACGCAATGCAGAATGCAGAGATAACAACCTTTTTACACCTTGATACTGCGCCACTGATTCCTTTACTTCAAGCGCAATAATTCTGATAAAAATTGGTGCAGGTTAAGCGATCAGAAAGCAACATTAATGACGTCATTTGGCGTATAGTTACGAGAATGACAAACGTACTTAAAAAGATGCCGTCCTTGTCTACTGGTGAGCGGAAAATTGTCGAAGCCCGCCACCATGACCCCTTCATGGTTTTAGGCCGACATGGCGATGATCAGCAGGAAACCATCCGCGTGTTCCAGCCGCATTGTCAGGAAATCCGTCTGGGCGCAGATGGCCCCGTGATGCAGCGACGAGGTGAGACCGACTTGTTTAGTTGGAGCGGTTCGGCAAACACGATTTCCACTTTGTATTCTCTACACTGCAAGGACAGTAATGGTCAGACGCATGTCAAGCATGACCCTTACAGTTTCCCAGCGCAGTTATCGGAATTTGATCTGCATTTATTTGGCGAGGGACGTCACTGGCACCTGTACCAGGTGCTGGGTGCTCATGAACATGAAGTGGAGGGCATCCGTGGTGTCTTGTTTGCTACCTGGGCGCCTAATGCAGAACGGGTAAGTGTAGTGGGGGATTTCAATCAGTGGGATGGGCGTTGCCACCCCATGCGTTCCCGTGGTGGCAGTGGCGTCTGGGAACTGTTTATCCCCGAGTTGCACGTCGGCAGCCTGTACAAGTTCGAGATACGCAACCGCGATAGCGGTGCGCTGGTCACCAAAACCGATCCTTACGCCCAGCAATATGAGTTACGTCCCAGTACGGCTTCGGTGATAACCCGTGAGGCGTACTATGACTGGCAGGATGCCACCTGGCAACAGCAACGCCAGTCCGCCGACTGGTTGCACCGTCCCGTCTCGGTGTACGAAGTGCACCTGGGTTCCTGGCAACGCGATGACTCAGGTGATTTCCTCAATTACCGGGAGTTGGCCCACCGGCTGGTGGAGTACGTCAGCAAACTGGGTTTCACCCATATCGAACTGTTGCCCATCACAGAGCATCCACTGGATGCCTCCTGGGGCTATCAGACCACCGGCTATTTTGCACCCACCAGTCGCTTCGGCTCGACGGATGATTTCCGTTATTTTGTGGATCACTGTCACCAACATAATATCGGCGTGTTGCTAGACTGGGTGCCCGCGCATTTTCCCAAAGATGAATTTGCCCTGGCCCGTTTCGATGGCAGCGCCCTTTACGAACACGAGGATCCGCGTCGCGGAGAGCACCGCGATTGGGGTACGCTGATTTTTAACTTCGGGCGCAACGAGGTGAAGAACTTCCTGTTATCCAGTGCACTGTTCTGGCTGGAGGAGTTTCACATCGATGGCCTGCGGGTGGATGCCGTGGCCTCCATGTTGTATCTCGATTATTCCCGTGAGGATGATGACTGGCTGCCCAACATCTACGGTGGCAATGAAAACCTGGAAGCCATCGAGTTTCTGCGTGAGCTGAACATCGTCACCCACGATCAGCATCCCGGCACCATGATTATCGCCGAAGAGTCTACCGCCTGGCCCCAGGTGACGCGACCCACCTGGGTGGGTGGTTTGGGTTTCAGCATGAAGTGGAACATGGGCTGGATGCACGACACGCTGGACTACCTGAGTAAAGACCCGGTACATCGGCACTATCATCACGAGCGCTTGACCTTCGGCCTGCTATACCTGTTCACAGAAAATTTCATGCTGCCGTTTTCCCACGACGAAGTGGTGCATGGCAAGGGCTCCATGCTCTACAAAATGCCCGGCGATGAGTGGCAACGCTTCGCCAACCTGCGCCTGTTGTACACCTACATGTTCCTTTATCCCGGCAAAAAACTTTTGTTCATGGGCTGTGAATTCGGGCAGGGCAGTGAATGGGATTTTAATCAGGCATTAGAGTGGTATGTCACCGACTATCCCGTGCATCAGGGTGTGCAGCACTTGATCACGGATCTGAATCATCTCTACCGAAATAACTCGGCGCTGTACCAACATGAGTTCGAACCCGAAGGCTTTGAATGGATCGACTGTAATGATGCCGACCAGTCTATTCTTTCGTTTTTGCGTCGTGACGGTGATGAACACGTGATGGTGGTGCTCAACTTTACCCCCGTACCACGCACCGCTTACCGCGTTGGTGTACCCGATGATGTCTTTTATGAAGAGGTGCTCAATTCCGATTCCGGGCACTATGGTGGCAGCAACATCGGCAATGCCGGTGGTGTTGCCGCCGAGGCCACGCCGTGGATGGGGCGCGCCTATTCCGTGCAACTCGACCTGCCACCATTGGCGGCCGTGGTGCTGCGCCCGCGCCGCAACTGATCGGGAATACTCATGCGTATCCTGTTTGCCAGTAGTGAAGCCTACCCGCTGATCAAGACCGGCGGCCTGGGCGACGTGGCCGGGAGCCTGCCACATGCGCTGCTCGACGTGCAACAGAACGTGCGCTTGATTATGCCGGCCTATGCGGTGGCGCTGGGACAGCTTGGGAAAACCAAGCACGTTGCGCAATTTTCCGAGGGCACTCACCGTGTCACCCTGCACGAAGGGCGGTTGCCCGGCAGTGCATTAACCATCTGGCTGGTGGATGCGCCGGGATATTTTGATCGACCCGGCAACCCTTATCTCGATAGCAACGGCGAACCCTGGGCTGACAATGCCGAGCGCTTTGCCTTGTTCTGCCGCATCGTTACCCGTATCGCGCTGAACCAGGCCGGGATGGATTGGCGCCCGGACATCGTGCACTGCAATGATTGGCAAACGGGTCTGGTGCCCGCACTGTTGTCGCTGTCGGCGCAACGTCCCGCTACTGTGTTTACTATTCACAACCTCGCCTATCAGGGTCTGTTTCCTGCGGACACACTGCAAAAACTGGGGCTACCCACCAGTTGGTGGAATCATCATGCCTTGGAATTCCACCATCAGCTTTCATTCATCAAAGGTGGTCTGGTGTTTGCTGATCGTATCAACACCGTCAGCGCCAGTTATGCCCAGGAAATACAAACACCTGAATTCGGCAATGGCCTTGATGGCTTGCTGCGGCATCGCAGCACAGTACTGAACGGCATCCTCAACGGCATTGATATACAGGAATGGAATCCTGCCAGTGATCCCTTGCTGGAGCATTACTACGACAGCACAGACCTGTCCGGCAAACAGGCCAACAAGCTGGCACTGCAAACAGCCTTGGGCTTGCCACAAAACGCGGACACACCCTTAATCGGTTTGATCAGCCGGCTGGTGACGCAAAAGGGCATCGACATTATTCTTGAGGCCCTGCCCAGTCTGATGAAACTGCCACTGCAATTTGTCGTGTTGGGCAGCGGGAACCGCAGCATGGAGGCGGCACTGCTCACACTGGCCAAACAGCATCCCCGCAAACTGGCGGTGACTATCGGCTACAACGAAACTCTGGCTCATCGCATCGAGGCGGGTGCCGATATGTATCTGATGCCGTCGCGTTTTGAACCCTGTGGTTTAAACCAACTGTACAGTTTGCATTACGGCACCGTACCCATCGTGCGTAATGTCGGCGGACTGGCGGATACCGTAGTAGATACCAACGCCAAAACTCTGGCCAAGGGCACGGCAAATGGTTTTGTGGTTGATAGTGACGACAGCCTGGTGCTAGTGAAGGCGATCAAGCGCGCTTTACGTCGTTATCGTAACAAGGTGCAGTGGCTACAATTGCAAACTACGGGTATGCAGCAGGATTTTTCTTGGGAGCAGAGCGCAAAGGAATACCTGAGGCTGTATCAATTGGCCGTGGAAGCCAATCCAGTCTCCGTCTTGGGAACTCACAACCGATAGTCAGGTCTCATCGAGTCGGTTGAGCAGGGAAAAATTTTCCGTTGTCATCGTCCCGTCACATTTTTTCTCTACTAAACTGTCAGTGGGTTATCGACTTGTAAGTTATCGATACCCAGGTGGGGCAAGCGACTTGAAAATAGTCAACAATGCCACCACGTCTCTTATGTCAAAATAATACAAAGGAGCAGGCAAATGGCCAGTGCGGGGAAAACTGTAAAGAAGAAATCGACCAGTAAAAAATCAGCCAGCAAGACATCAACCACTGGCGTCAAAAAAAATGCCAAACAGGCCAGTGCTAAAAACGCTTCGACAACTAAAGTAGCTAGTAGCAAAAAGGCCGTCTCCAAAAAGGCGGCAACCAAGAAGCCCGTTAGCACTCGCACTAAGACTAAGACTAAATTATTCGTACAAACAGAGGCGGGTAGTGACTCGCTGCAAAAGATTGCTCCGGAACACCGCCGGCGGATGATTGCAGAGACCTCTTATTTTATCGCCGAAAGGCGTGGCTTCGTTAGCGGCTCGCCAACTGATGACTGGTTAGAAGCAGAGGTGTTGGTGGATCGTCTGTTAGAGTCCGGGGAGGGTGATGATGGAACATCGACTCTATCCTCGAAATAACGATAACTTTGAGATCACCCTCAGCAATCCCCGTTACGGAAGTTTCGATGCGCAAGTACACGACATCAGCCAGGAAGGCATCGCCGTGCGTCTTCACGACATGCCTTTTCCAACGGGTACCTTGGTGGAAGTGGAAATACCAACAGAGCAGCAGCAACGCTTTCGCAATCACGACCTAAAAGGCTATGTGGTGCATGCGAAAGAGGGTGAGATTGGTCTTTGGTTGTTGGAGCCCAATAAATTATTCAGGGGGTCCTGAATAAACCGTCATCCCAGCACATGTCGGTATCCAGCACATTGAACTTTCTGGATCCCCGCATGTGTCAGAGTGGTGGAGTTCTAAATAGACGCGACTTTCTTTACTTAGCTATCTTTATCCCGTTGACGCTGGTTAGAATGAGCGTACTCGCTTGCTTATCTCGATAAGTCTAAATACACATTGTAAGAAATACTGATCATGAGCCAACAGACTATTCACACACAGGCCTTTTCCGACCAGCAGCCGGGGACTTCCGGGTTGCGTAAAAAGGTTAGCCTTTTCCAGCAGCCGCACTATCTGGAAAATTTTGTGCAATCCATCTTTGATAGTCTCGACGACTTCGCCGGTCAAACCCTGGTGTTGGGTGGCGATGGTCGTTACGGCAATCTTGAAGCCATTGCCACCATTCTGCGTATGGCGGCGGCCAATGGTTTTGGCCGGGTGTTGGTGGGGCGCGACGGACTGCTTTCCACTCCGGCGGCCTCCTGCGTGATTCGCAAAAACAAGGCCTTCGGTGGCATCATTCTTTCCGCCAGTCATAATCCCGGAGGCCCCGACGGCGACTTCGGCATAAAATACAATACCGGTAATGGCGGACCTGCACCGGAGAAGGTTACCGAGGCCATCTTCGCGCACAGCCAGCACATCACTGAATACCACATCGTCGATGAGATGGAGATGGCGCTTGATAGGGTTCACGACTTCCAGTTAGATTATATGACCGTGAGTGTTATCGACCCGGTGAACGATTACGCCGAACTCATGAGGGAGCTGTTTGATTTCGACGCCATCGCAGCTTTGTTTCGCAATGGTTTTCGCATGCGCTTCGACGCCATGCACGCCATCACCGGCCCCTACGCGACGGCAATTCTCGAGGAACGTCTGGGTGCTCCGGTGGGTACGGTGATCAACGGTGTGCCGCTGGCCGATTTTGGCGGCAGTCATCCCGATCCCAATCTCACTTACGCAAAAGAACTGGTGGAGGAGATGTTTGGTGATAGCGCACCGGACTTTGGCGCTGCCTCCGATGGCGACGGCGATCGCAACATGATTCTCGGTGCAAATTTTTTCGTCACGCCCAGTGACAGCCTGGCCCTGCTCACTGCTAATGCCACTCTGGTTCCGGGGTATGCCGCGGGTCTGTCCGGCGTGGCCCGTTCCATGCCTACCAGTGGCGCGGCGGATCGGGTTGCTGCGAAGCTGGGTATTGATTGTTTTGAAACACCGACTGGCTGGAAATTTTTTGGCAACCTGATGGATGCTGGCAAGGTCACGTTGTGTGGCGAAGAGAGTTTCGGCACCGGTTCCAATCACGTGCGCGAAAAGGACGGTCTGTGGGCAGTACTTTTCTGGCTGAATATTCTCGCTATACGCCAGCAATCGGTGGCGGACATCGTGCGCGAACACTGGGCAGCCTACGGTCGCAACTTTTATTCCCGCCACGATTACGAAGGTGTAGACACGGCTGGTGCGAACACGCTGATGACAAACCTGCGCGCGCGGCTCGACACCTTGCCCGGCGAAACACTCAGCGAGCTGCGCGTGGCCTACGCCGACGACTTCAGTTACACCGATCCAGTCGATGGTTCGGTGAGCACGGGACAGGGCATTCGCATCGGTTTTGAGAGCGGCGATCGCATCGTCTTCCGCTTGTCTGGCACCGGCACTGCAGGTGCGACATTGCGCGTTTATCTGGAGCGCTTCGAGGCGGACGTCGAGCGACAAAAGCAAGACACGCAAGCGGCGCTGGCTGATCTTATTACCATTGCCGATGAAGTGGCCGGTATCCGCAAGTACACAGGACGCGAGACGCCCACGGTCATCACCTAGCGAATTTTGGGAACTACTTTTAGTTAGAAAGTCGTTAGGAAAAACTCCGAACATGCAAACCAACCACTACCTGCCACGCCCTTTACCGGAAGCCTTGCAGGGTTTGGCCACTCTGGCCCTCGACCTACGCTGGAGTTGGAATCACGGTGCCGATGTTCTGTGGAAAAAGGTGGCGCCCGAGTTATGGCAGGCCACGGCCAATCCCTGGTTGATCCTGGAAACCGTTTCCGAAAAACGTCTGCAAAGCCTGGCCGAGGATGCTGACTTTTTACAAATTTTGCAGCTCCAGCTTGATTCACGTGAGACGCACTTTGAGGCCAAATCCTGGTTTTCCGAGACCATTGGAGAACAGTTCAGCGGTCATATTGCCTACTTCAGCATGGAGTTCGGTGTCTGTGAATCGCTACCTATTTATTCTGGTGGGTTGGGAGTGTTGGCCGGGGATTATTTGAAGACTGCCTGTGATCTCAACGTACCGATCATCGGTGTCGGTCTGCTCTATCAACAGGGTTATTTTCGTCAGGCCTTTAGCCCGGATGGCGAGCAGATCGAATTTTATCCCTACAATGATCCGAGCAGTCTGCCAGTGGTGCCATTACGTGATGACGCCGGTGAATGGGTGCACGTGTCTCTCGTGCTGCGCGGACGGCCGTTACGCCTGCGCGCCTGGCGCGGCCAGGTTGGGCGGCGTACCCTGATGTTGCTCGACAGTAACGATCTGTTGAACGATCCAGACCAGCGCGCCATCACCAGCGAACTTTACGGCGGCGGTTCGGAACTGCGCCTGCAACAGGAGATCGTGCTGGGCATCGGCGGCTGGCGGTTGCTGGAGACGCTGGGGCTGGATTGCCCGGTTTGTCATCTCAACGAAGGCCATGCGGCGTTTGCGACTCTGGAACGCGCTCGCTTCTATCAGGAACGTACCAGTCAGTCCTTTGCGGCGGCATTGCAGGTCACCCGCGCAGGCAATATCTTTACTACGCATACGCCGGTTGCGGCGGGCTTTGACCGTTTCTCTCCGACCCTGTTTTCTGTCTATTTGGCACCGTTGGCCGCCGACCTGGGGGTGCCGCTGGCTGAGCTGTTGGCGTTGGGACGACTCAATGCCACCGACGCCGAGGAGCCCTTCAACATGGCCTACCTGGCCATGCGTGGAGTGGGCGCAGTGAATGGGGTAAGCCGCCTGCATGGTGCGGTCAGCCGGGATATCTTTCAGCCCCTGTTTCCCCACTGGCCTCCATCCGAGGTACCGATCGGCCATGTCACCAACGGCGTGCACGTGCCCAGTTGGGATTCGGCTGCCGCCGATACGCTGTGGACCCAGAGCTGCGGCAAGCAACGCTGGCTTGGCACCCTGGCCTCGGTGGAGACGGAGCTGCTACAGGTGAACGATGAAGAGCTGTGGCGTTTTCGCACGGAGGGACGGCAAAGGCTGATCGGCTTTCTGCGTCAGCGTCGTACGCGTCGGCGTGTCGCCGGCGATAACAAGCCCGTTAATGAATTATTTGATCCCGATGTGCTGACCCTCGGCTTCGCCCGTCGTTTTGCCGAATATAAACGCCCCAATCTGTTACTCCACGATGTCCAGCGATTGGTGCGCCTGCTCACTCACCGCGACCGTCCGGTGCAGCTGGTGATCGCCGGCAAGGCCCACCCGCAGGATCAAGTCGGCAAGGGTCTGCTATATCAATGGCAGCGCTTTATCGCCGAGAACGGCATGAGTGAACGGGTCATGTTTGTGGAGGACTACGATTTGGGCGTGGCCGCACAACTCGTTCAGGGAGTGGATGTGTGGGTCAACACGCCGCGGCGTCCGTGGGAGGCCAGCGGCACCAGCGGCATGAAGGTGCTGGTCAACGGCGGGCTTAATCTCTCTGAGCTGGATGGCTGGTGGGCCGAGGCCTACGCCGAGGAATTGGGTTGGGCGGTGGGCGATGCCCAGGAACACGCTGATAGCATTGTTTGGGATGCACGGGAAGCGGAGCAACTCTACCGGCTGCTCGAAGATGAGGTGGTTCCTGCTTTTTATCAACGGAATGAACAGGGTCTGCCGCTGGCCTGGGTGGCCCGTATGCGCGAGAGCATGAGTCGGCTCACCGCGCAGTATTCGTCCAATCGCATGTTGCGGGAGTACACCGAGAAATACTATTTGCCGTTAGCCGAGAACTATCACCAACGCAGCGGAGATTCTGCTGTTGCCGAAGGACTGCTGACGTGGCAACGCAGACTGGAAAAGCACTGGCAGTGGTTGCACTTTGGCAATGTCACTTCAAGAGAAGAGGGCGGCGAACACTGCTTTGAGGTACAGGTCTACCTTGATGACCTGCCCGTGGAGGCGGTGACCGTGGAGCTGTATGCCCAACCCCTTAGCGCTGGCGAGCCCGCGTTGTGCCAGGTACTCAATCGTGGTGATGTGCTGGCCGGTGCCGCCAATGCCTTCCTTTATACCGCCAGGGTTTCTGCAGATCGGCCAGCAACGGACTACACGCCGCGGGTCATTCCATCTCACCCTCTGGCACGAGTGCCGTTGGAATCACAACTCATCCTTTGGTACCGCTAATGTGTGTAAGTGCTGGACTTTGACAGTTTCGAGCGGGACGGGTAAAGTTCGCCGCCTTGTCGTGCTTGGCATGGCCTATTTCAACAGTTTCGCGGTGCTGCCGCTTAACTATTAACCTGGCTTCAAAATAGATCAGGATGATCTATTTTGAGTCGCCCGCAAAACACCGGCGCAACTTGCGAATTTGCTTGTGTTTTGCGGGCTCGCGTTGGCTATCGCCAACGGCGGTGCATCCCTGCACCGCACTATTATCTCAGCCTATAAAGCGGCCGGATAATAACATCTATAATTAACGTCGTACAAACATGTGGTCTCTCGTATGGATCACCACTGGAGAAAATAATGCCTTCTATTACCCTGCCTGATGGTTCCCAACGTGTTTTTGATCACCCTGTTTCTGTTATGGACGTTGCCAATGATATTGGTCCCGGCCTGGCTAAAGCGACCTTAGCTGGGCGCGTTAACGATAAACTGGTGGACGCTTCCCATATTATTAGTGACGACAGCACACTGGCCATTATCACCGAGCGCGACGAAGATGGTCTGGAAATCATCCGCCACACCAGCGCGCATTTGTTAGCGCAGGCGGTGCAGCAGCTTTACCCGGATGCACAAGTCACCATTGGCCCGGTGATCGAAGACGGTTTCTATTACGACTTTGCCTACGAGCCGGGTTTCAGCCCCGACGATCTGGTCGCCATCGAAAAGCGCATGAAAGAGATCGTCAAACAGGATTTGCCCATCGAGCGCAGCGTGATGTCGCGCGAAGACGCGATTCCTTTCTTTTTGGAGAAAGGTGAAAAATACAAAGCCGAGCTGATCGAGGCCATTCCCCACGGCGAGGAACTCTCGCTGTATCAGCAGGGCGATTTTATCGACCTCTGTCGTGGCCCCCACGTGCCGTCTACGGGCAAACTGAAATCCTTCAAATTGATGAAGCTGGCCGGTGCCTACTGGCGCGGCGATTCCGACAACGAAATGCTGCAACGCATTTACGGCACGGCCTGGGCGAACAAGAAAGACCTCAAAGCCTACCTGCATCGTTTGGAAGAGGCAGAAAAACGTGATCATCGCCGTTTGGCTGGACAGCTAGATTTGTTTCACAGTCAGCCAGAAGCACCGGGCATGGTGTTTTGGCATACCAACGGCTGGGTGCTGTATCAACAAGTGGAACAATATATTCGTGGTGTGCTGACTCAACATGGTTACGGCGAGGTGAATACTCCGCAGGTGGTGGACCGGGTACTGTGGGAAAAATCCGGTCACTGGGAAAAATTCCGCGACGACATGTTTGTCACCGAGTCGGAAAAACGCACTTATGCCATCAAACCCATGAATTGCCCCTGCCATGTGCAGATTTTCAATCAGGGTCTGAAAAGCTACCGCGATCTGCCGCTGCGCATGGCGGAATTCGGCTCCTGTCACCGCAATGAGCCTTCCGGCACTTTGCACGGTTTGATGCGCGTGCGGGCATTTACCCAGGATGATGCGCACATTTTTTGTACTGAAGACCAGATTCAAGATGAAGTTTCCGGTTTTATTGACCTGCTGTTCAGTGTGTACAAAGATTTTGGTTTTGAAGAAGTCATTATCAAACTGTCAACCCGGCCAGAAAAACGCGTGGGTGCCGATGCCGAGTGGGATAAGTCCGAGCACGCTCTGGAAAAAGCTTTAAATAACAAAGGATTGGATTGGGACTTACAGCCGGGCGAGGGCGCTTTTTACGGCCCGAAGATCGAGTTTTCACTGAAAGACTGTATCGGCCGGGTCTGGCAATGCGGCACGATTCAGGTAGATTTCTCCACGCCGGGGCGCCTCGATGCCCATTATATTGCGGAAGATGGCAGCAAGCAGGTGCCGGTCATGTTGCATCGCGCCATCCTTGGTTCGCTGGAACGATTCATCGGAATTTTGATCGAGGAATTCGCCGGCGCTTTCCCTGCTTGGCTGGCGCCGACCCAGGTGATGGTCATGTCAATCACCGATCGCCACAACGAATATGTGCAAAAAGTGGAAAATGCCTTGTGTGACGGGGGCTTCCGGGCAAAATCGGACTTGAGAAATGAGAAGATTGGCTTTAAAATCCGCGAGCACACTTTACAACGCATTCCTTACCAGCTCGTTGTGGGCGATAAGGAAGTCGAAAATAATACAGTGGCCGTGCGCACGCGTAGTGGCAAAGACCTTGGAAGCATGACGCTTTCGCAGTTTACTGAAGGTCTTGCCGCAGACATCGCGAGTCGCGGCCGCACTACTTTGGAGGATTGAAGCATCGCACAAGAAAAAAAGGTACGCCTGAACGAAGACATCACTGTGCTGGAAGTACGTTTGATAGGTGCAGAGGGTGAACAGGTTGGGGTGGTACCGATAGATGCTGCACAGCAGGCCGCACTGGATGCCGATTTGGATCTGGTAGAGATTGTGCCAAATGCTGAACCTCCCGTCTGTCGTGTAATGGATTACGGCAAGTTCGTGTTCGAAGAGAACAAGAAGAAGCACGCGGCAAAGAAGAAGCAGAAACAGACGCAAGTCAAGGAAGTGAAGTTTCGTCCGGGAACGGACATTGGGGACTATAAGGTAAAACTACGCAACCTTATTAAGTTCCTTAACAACGGAGACAGAGTGAAAGTGACTCTACGTTTTCGTGGACGTGAGATGGCTCATCAGGAACTCGGTGCGCAGTTGTTGGATCGAGTAGCACATGATGTTGAGTCGGAAGGTCATGGCAATGTTGAACAACGTTCCAGAATGGAAGGTCGTTTGATGGTCATGGTTATCGCGCCCAAAAAAACCTAGGCCTCTTTCATTTAAAGAAAGCTTTTAAAAGTTAGAGACGCTAGTACGAGGGCGCTGCTGTCGGTCAGGTGTGGCACACCAAGATCTCCAGTCGAAAATGCGCCGTTTTTATTTATAAGAAGTTTTATTTATTAATATTTGTTAAATCAAATGCGGAGTAGTTGTTATGCCAAAAATGAAAACTTGTCGTGGTGCTGCCAAGCGTTTTAAACGCTCAGCATCCGGTGGCCTTAAACGCGGCCAATCACACCGTCGTCATATTCTCACCAAGAAGAGCACGAAGCGGAAGCGTCACTTGCGCGCAGACGCAATGGTTCACGAAGCGGATGTCCGCATGTTGAATCGTTTGCTGCCGTATATTTAAGTCGATTACGCATCTATTTTTTTAGGAGAGAAGAGAAATGGCACGAGTAAAACGCGGCGTACAAGCACGCGCCAAACACAAAAAGGTTATTGCCAAGGCCAAGGGTTATTCCGGCCGCCGCAAAAACGTCTATCGGGTTGCCGTTCAGGCGGTCACCAAAGCCGGTCAATATGCTTATCGTGACCGTCGTCAACGCAAGCGTCAGTTCCGCGCATTGTGGATTGCTCGCATTAATGCAGCAGCCCGTGAGTGTGGTTTGTCGTACAGCCGATTTATCAATGGTCTGAAAAATGCTGAGATTGAAGTCGATCGCAAGATGCTGGCTGATATCGCGGTATTCGATAAAGCGGCCTTTGCGCAATTGGCTGATAAAGCCAAGGCAAATCTTACCGATTAAATTTTGCTTGCTGCTCGGACCATGAGTGGCGACTTATTTTGATCGCAAAGAAAGCAAAAGGGAAAGGCCAACACCTTTCCCTTTTTTTTTGCCATGGAGGAGGTGAGGCCGTGCAACGGTCGAGAAGCTGGCCTGGGCCATGGACTTATGCCCTCTGGGACACAAGTGTCGTGAAGCACACGGGCAGATAAATGCTCCTGCATTATCTGCATTCCCCACGTCCATGTGGGTCATGTGCGAGAGCGGCGCGCCCAACTTTAAGACGTACTCAAAAAATTAAAAAATCAAAGCATGGGGAACGACGTGCAGCAAGATTTGGATAAACTGGTAAACGAAGCACAGCAGGCAGTCGATGCTGTAAATGATCTGGCTGAGCTGGATAAAGTCAGGGTACATTTTCTGGGTAAAAAAGGCTTGTTAACCCAACAAATGCAGACCCTGGGAAAGCTGCCTGCGGAAGAGCGTCGCGATGCGGGAAAGGTAATTAATCTCGCCAAACAGGCCGTGCAAAAGGCCATAGAGTCTCGTCACGAAACGCTTAATGTTGCGGAGTTGAATGCGCGACTTGCCGCAGAAGCAGTCGATGTAACACTTCCTGGGCGTGGCCAACAAAGCGGTGGTCTGCATCCGGTGACGCGTACTTTGCATCGCATTCAGGCCTTGTTTACCCAACTCGGTTTTGAAATTGCCGAAGGCCCGGAAATCGAAAATGATTATTATAATTTCGAGGCGCTGAATATTCCCGAGTCCCATCCGGCGCGTGCCATGCATGACACGTTTTATTTCGATGAGCACACCGTGTTGCGTACGCATACTTCCCCGGTACAGGTGCGAGTGATGGCTGAGCGTGAACCACCTTTGCGCATTATTGCGCCCGGTCGTGTTTATCGTTGTGATTCAGATTTAACGCACACACCCATGTTCCACCAGGTGGAAGGTTTGTTGGTGGATGATCAAGTCACCTTCGCAGATTTGAAAGGCATCATCGACGAGTTCCTGCGTAACTATTTTGAAAAAGATTTACCGGTACGCTTTCGCCCATCATATTTTCCGTTTACCGAACCCTCTGCCGAAGTGGACATCCAGTGTGTAATGTGTGGCGGTGACGGTTGCCGTGTGTGCAGCCACACCGGTTGGCTGGAAGTGCTGGGCTGCGGCATGGTGCATCCCACTGTGTTGGCGCACGTGAATGTCGATAGTGAAAAATATACCGGCTTTGCCTTTGGCATGGGTGTGGAGCGTCTCGCCATGTTGCGTTACGGCGTGAATGACTTGCGTCTGTTTTTTGAAAATGATCTGCGTTTCTTGCGCCAGTTTAATTAAAAGGTAGCCATAAAAATGAAATTCAGTGAACTCTGGTTACGCGAGTGGGTAGACCCAAAGATCAGTACGGAAGAACTTTCTGTGGTGATGACCATGGCCGGTTTGGAAGTAGAAGGTATTGAGCCGGTTGCAGGTGAATTCAATAACACCGTCGTCGGCCAGGTAAAAATTATCGAGCCGCATCCCGATGCCAACAAGCTACAAGTCTGCAAAGTAGATGTCGGTGAAAATGATTTACTGCAAATTGTTTGCGGCGCATCCAATGTCGTCGTTGATATGTTTGTGCCCGTCGCCAAAGTAGGCGCAACACTTCCGGGTGGCATGAAAATCAAAAAAGCGAAACTACGCGGTGTTGAATCGTTTGGCATGTTGTGTTCATCAAAAGAACTGGGCATGGGTGAGGGCGTGGATGGATTAATGGCATTGCCCGTTGATGCGCCCATTGGTAAAGATATTCGTGAATACTTCTGGTTAGACGACCAGTCAATTGAACTAAGCCTAACCCCCAATCGTGGCGATTGTTTGGGTATAGCGGGCATTGCCCGTGAAGTAGGGACTTTGTGCAAGTCCAAAGTGAAGGTGGATGCTGGGGATGACGTACAAGTGACGTCTGACAAGCAAGTGTCGGTGAATGTTTCCGCTGCTGAAGATTGTCCGCGTTATTTGTGTCAGGTAATCGAAGGTATCAATCCTAAAGCTGTTACGCCTATGTGGATTCAGGAGGCTCTGCGTCGTAGTGGTCAGCGTAGTTTGGGTCCGGTAGTGGACATCACCAATTTTGTGTTGCTGGAGCTGGGTCAGCCCATGCATGCTTTTGACCTTGCGAAGTTGAGCGGGGGTATAAAAGTCCGTGACGCTGAAAAGGGCGAATCCCTGACTTTGCTGGATGGCCAAAAAATTGAACTAGTCTCAGGCAGTCTGGTAATTGCCGATGAAAACACACCGCTGGCCTTGGCCGGTATCATGGGTGGTGCAGATTCGGCGGTGAGTGATGCCACCACGTCCATTGTTTTGGAAAGCGCCTTTTTTAAGCCACTGAGTATCGCAGGACGAGCACGTAGTTACGGCCTGCACACGGATTCATCACACCGATTTGAGCGTGGCGTTGATCCGGAAAAGCAGCGACGCGCGTTAACTCGCGCCGCTGATCTGCTGTTAAAGACGGTTGGCGGCGCTGCCGGACCCGTTGTGGAAGTAGTACACGACGCGCAGCTGCCCGTTCGTCCCCGTATTTTGTTGCGTGCCGAACGTATCACCCGTGTATTGGGGCAAACTATTGCGGCGACAGATGTGGCCGACATTCTTACCCGTCTTGATATGACCGTCTGTGAAGAGGGCGGAAACTGGCAAGTGACTGCCCCAAGTTTTCGTTTTGACATCAATATTGAGGAAGACCTCATCGAGGAAATTGCGCGTGTTTACGGCTATGGCAACTTGCCCACCACGCTGCCGCAATCAGCAGCGGCTATTCAGCCCCTCCTGGAGCGCCAGGTTCCACTTGCGCACTTACAGGAGATTTTGGTGGCGCGCGGTTACCAGGAAGCTATTACCTATAGTTTTATCGATCCGGCGATGCAGCAGTTATTTGACCCTGAGCACCCAGGCGTTCCACTGAGCAACCCGATTTCTGCCGACATGTCGATGATGCGCACCAGTCATTGGCCGGGGCTGGTTCAGGCGGTGTCGCACAATCTCAATCGGCAGCAGACGGATGTGAAGTTATTCGAGTCCGGTCTAAGGTTTATTCCACAAGATAATGAAATAAAACAAGAAAGTTATATTTCTGCTGCCATTACGGGTAACCACATTCCAGAGCAGTGGGCAGAAAAAGCACGCACGCTGGATTTCTTTGATCTTAAGGCAGACGTAGAAAATTTATTGGCCACGATCTCGACAACCGAGAACTTCACTTTTGTAGCCGAGCCCAATTCTGCATTACATCCGGGACAGTCTGCCGCCATTTATGCCACTTCGGGTGAAAATTCAGGCGAAAAAATTGGTAGTCTCGGTGCATTACATCCCGCATTGGAGGCAAAGCTGGGTTTTTCACAAAAGGTTTATTTGTTCGAAATCGCGCTTAATTGCTTCGAACATGCTGCCATCCCTGCATTTTCTGCATTGTCGAAGTACCCTTCTATCCGTCGTGACGTGGCTGTAGTGGTCGATGAAAAAATATCCCTAAATCAGCTTAAGGAAGTGGTTAACAATGCCGCTACAGACTTACTGGATAACTTCCAGTTATTTGACGTGTATCAGGGCAAAGGCATTGATTCC
>CAZXZI010000021.1:0-2000 GCA_964645165.1 uncultured Ectothiorhodospiraceae bacterium | reverse complement strand
CTTACTGGATAACTTCCAGTTATTTGACGTGTATCAGGGCAAAGGCATTGATTCCGGTAGAAAAAGTGTCGCGTTTGGCTTGACCTTCCAGGAACGCTCACGCACACTGGAAGAAGCTGATGTCGAGGAGGCTATGAGCCCCATACTCACGGCATTAACAGAGCAACTAGGCGCAACGCTAAGACAATAAGAGAGAAACAAATATGGCGTTAACCAAAGCTGAAATGGCAGACAAGCTCTATGAAGAGCTTGGCCTGAACAAGCGCGAAGCAAAGGAAATCGTTGAACTTTTTTTTGCAGAGATACGCGATGCGCTTGAAAATGGTAGTCAGGTAAAATTATCCGGGTTCGGAAATTTCGACTTGCGCAGTAAAAACGAGCGTCCCGGTCGGAACCCTAAAACCGGTGAAGAAATCCCCATTTCAGCACGTCGCGTGGTGACATTTCGCCCGGGCCAAAAACTGAAAGCACGAGTTGAGGCCTATGCTGGAAGCAGCCAACAATAACGAACTCCCCCCAATTCCTGGTAAACGCTATTTCACTATTGGTGAGGTGAGCGAGTTGTGCGGTGTGAAACCCCACGTGCTGCGCTATTGGGAACAGGAATTCCCCCAGTTAAAGCCAGTGAAACGCCGCGGCAACCGCCGTTATTACCAACGTCATGATGTGATCATGATTCGTCAAATCCGCAGCCTTTTGTACGAGCATGGCTTCACTATCGGTGGTGCAAGGCAGAAACTTGCTGGTGGCGAAGCAAAAGAAGACGTGAATCACAGCCGCCAAATTATCCACCAGATGATTAGCGAGCTGGAAGAAGTGCTCGAAATCTTAAAACGCTAGTGATCTACAGCGTGGCTGGCGCTTCTGGCAGCCGGCACCCTTCCTATCAGCCCAGTCCTAGAGTAGAATACGCCGCTCTGTTGCGGGGGCTCAGGTGGTTTTTGAGCGTTCTGGCGGAAAATCGGGGCGTAGCGCAGCCTGGTAGCGCACCTGCATGGGGTGCAGGTGGTCGGAGGTTCAAATCCTCTCGCCCCGACCAATTTCCCTAAGCTTTCAAATGCAAAATAAGTACCGTTTTGCACCACGTTTCATTCTTAATTTATCTGTTTGTCGTTGCTCGTGTCAGACCCGGTGTCGGGTTTGACTGCCTGTGGTTCCGGAGCTGCTCAGCTAATGCCACCTGCTTGTAAATCTAAGAACTAGCATCCCCACAAATATTGCGTAAACTCACCCCGCAGCGACTAAATTATTCGCCACAGCTGAAACCAAGAGTGGAATCAAGAGTAGAATTAAGGGTTGAATCAAGGATGATGCATGAATGAGGAACGCTGGGGCAGGGTGCAGTCTCTTTTTGACGCTGCCATTGACCATCCCACAGAACATCGTTTTGCCTATTTGCAGGATGCCTGCAAAGGCGACGATGCATTGTTTGACGAGGTACATTCACTGGTGCTGGCGGATGGCCAGTCAACGGATTTGCTCGATCAGATTGCGCTGCCCGTTGATTTGCCCCAGGAAGCTCCCCTTCACACGCCCCTGACCCCCGGTCAACAAGTCGGCCACTACCAGCTAATCGAAGTGCTCGGCAGCGGCGGCATGGGGGTGGTTTACAAAGCGCTGGATACGCGGCTCGATCGTTTTGTCGCACTCAAATTATTGTCCGCCCATCTCGGTGCAGACCCGCTTGCACAGCAACGCCTGATGGTGGAAGCCAAAGCTGCGTGTCAGTTGGATCACCCCAGCATCTGCACCGTGTTCGAGTTCGACAAAATACCCGATGGGCAAATTTTCATCGCGATGAAATATTGTGAAGGGGAGGGGCTGGATCAACGTATCGCCCGTGACCCCTTGTCCGCGGCCGAAGCCGTGCAAATCGCCATGCAGATTGCCAGCGGTCTATCCGTAGCGCATGCCGCCGGGGTTCTGCATCGGGATATCAAACCGTCCAACCTCATTGTCGACGATGGCGACCGCGTGAAGATCGTTGATTTCGGTGTCGC
>CAZXZI010000020.1:0-30746 GCA_964645165.1 uncultured Ectothiorhodospiraceae bacterium | reverse complement strand
AAAAGAGCAAACACCAGAGAGGGGAAAAAAGGAAGGCAGGCGGAACAGAGGGAGACAAAACACACCATGCGGGGCAGACGCAACGGATCAAGCCGGCCGAGCAAACGCCGCACCGGGGTTGCGGCCAAAGTAATTAACAACAGGCGCAGCGTCCAGTCACCGGTGCGATGAGTGATTTCTTCGATGGGATTGGCGCCAAGCTGATCGGTAACGCCCGCCCAAACACCCAAGGCCAGCGGAATCAGGCAGGCGAAAAAAACGATGGGTTTTATCAATGCGGGTTTTAGCTTGATCACAAATCAGGATACCAGAGACACAAATACCAAAACTAATTAATAGTCACGCTTTAATAGTCACGTTTCAAATCCATGCCCGAATACAAACTGGCGACTTGATCTTCGTAGCCATTAAACATCTTGGTTTTACGTTTGAAAAACTCACCAATACGTCGTTCGCGGCTTTGGCTCCAACGTGGGTGATCCACTTCGGGATTGACGTTGGCGTAAAAACCATATTCCCGCGGCCCCGACAGATTCCAGGTGGTTTTGGGCATGTTTTCCGTAAAACGAATTTTGACAATGGACTTAATGTTTTTAAAACCGTATTTCCACGGAACGACTAAACGAATCGGTGCTCCGTTTTGATTGGGCAGTACCTTACCGTACAAACCTACCGCCAACATCGCCAGGGGATGCATGGCTTCATCCATACGCAAACCTTCCACATAGGGCCAATCCAACACACGACGTCGCTGCCCCGGCATTTGTTCCGGGTCATACAGCGTGGTGAACTCCACGTACTTGGCTTTTGAGGTGGGTTTGAATCGCTTGATCAGTGATGCCAACGGGATGCCCACCCAGGGGATCACCATGGACCAGGCCTCCACACAGCGAAAACGATAAATGCGTTCTTCCAGTTGGCTGTCTTTGATCAAATCTTCCAGATGGTAGTCCGCGGGTTTTTCCACCTCTCCCTCTACGCGTACATTCCAGGGATCGGTCTTCAGTGTATGGGCATATTTGGCGGGATCTTTTTTGTCCGTACCAAACTCGTAAAAATTGTTGTAACGGGTGATGTCCTTGAGCGAATTAACTTCTTCATCAGTATTAAACCTGGGGTTCTTTTTGAATTGCAGGGCGGCGACCTGCGCAGCTGCATCACCAGGAAACATCAAGCCGGGAAATGTCGTGCCAGCGGCAACAGCCAGCGCAGCGCTGGAGCTGGTTCGCATAAAATCACGCCGCTCTTGGTAGATCTGCTCATCGGTAATCTCGGATCCTTTGATGTCTTCAGCGCGTTTAATCAGCATGAATATTCCTCATCGGCATAGTTTATCAGCACTCAGACATTGCATCGGCCAAAAAGTGTCTAAGCATCATTTTTTGAATTTCCATACTTTTTGTGAACCTATGGCCTGAATGGTTGTCACACCCGCAGCCCACAAAGTAGTCACTGAATATCGTATAATTATGGGCAGAATTTGTCACAGCACTATCACAAGACATAAAAACACTTCGCACATCATTTATTGGGGCTTACAGACTATGTTGACCCGCTCTTCCGCGTTTTTTGCCATGCTGCTTGTTTTCGCTGTCGCACCGGCCTTTGCCACAGAACCTGCCCCTGACTTTAGTCTGCCCACCTTTCCGGATGACTCTACTGTCAGTCTGGCTGATCTCAAAGGCCGTGTCGTATTGCTGGATTTCTGGGCCACCTGGTGTCCGCCCTGCCGAAAATCCTTCCCGTGGATGGATGAAATGAACCTGCGCTACAAGGATGACGGGCTGAGCATCGTCGCTGTAAGCGTGGACAAAAAACGCGGCCTCATCGAAAAATTTATCAAACAAATGGAGCCTGACTTTACGATTGCGCATGATCCCACCGGCGCGGTTGCCAAAACCTACAAGCTCCGCGGTATGCCCAGTTCTTATTTGATTGACCGCTCTGGCCAGCTCGTCAAAGTCCACATGGGGTTTCGTTCCAAAGATAAAGCCAAACTAGAAGCCAACATCAAAACCCTGCTCGATAAATGAAAAGGAGTTCATTTTGATTATTTACCGTTATGCCTTCGTCGCCGCCTGCCTCACTATCAGCGCTTGCAGTTTGCAAACCGTAGAGCCCTGGGATCGGGATGTGCTGGCACAAAAAAAGATGCTGCTCATCCCGGATGTCGTGGAATCTTCCCTGGATGAACATATGTATTTCAGTAAGGAAGCCACCACGGGTGGTCAGGGTGTGGGCGGAGGTGGCTGCGGATGCAACTAAATCGTAAAAAAACCACAAACATCCGTGACTCTTTGGCCGTCGCCACTTGCGGTTTACTGGCGGGCATTGCGCCACAAGTGCAGGCTGGAAGCTTTCACTCACCCTGGCAAATCGATAGTGGTTTACTCTTCTATTCAGAAAAAGACCGCGTGAGCCTTGTCGAACCGGTTCTGCAAATACGCAAAGAGATCGATGATAACGAATTCATTACCGCACGCCTTGTGGCTGACACCCTCACTGGTGCTTCGCCCAATGGTGCCGCACCCTCGGATGCACCACAAACGTTTACCTCCCCCTCTGGCAACAAAACATATACCACCAAAGCCAATGAAACCCCACTCGATTCCACCTTCACAGATCTTCGTGGTGCTGCCAACCTGAGCTGGGAAAAACCTTTGGCCACTGACCTACGGGGTATCTTTGGTGCCAGTTTTTCCATTGAAAATGATTACACCTCATTTGGTGCATCCGCTTCTTTGTCGAAAGATTTTAATCAGAAAAATACCACTCTAACGGCGGCAGCATCTTTAAACCTTGATAGCGTTAGCCCACTGGGTGGTGCACCTGTTCCATTAACGGATATGTCCACAGTTTCGCCCAGCAGTGGAGAGGAAGATGATTCTTCGGAAAGTAAAACCGTGCAAGATTATCTCTTCGGCGTGAGCCAGATTCTTGGCCGCACTACATTGACCCAGTTGAATTATAGTTATGGTCACAGTAGCGGTTACCTGACTGACCCCTACAAGGTTGTTAGCATATTGGCCAATGACAATAGCGGAGACTTACGTGCGCCCGGCGACCCTTCCTCTTATCTTTATGAAAAACGCCCAGATAATCGTACTTACCAGAGCATCTATTGGAAAGGCATCCATCAATTTAGTAATGAAGACGTGCTCACTCTTAGTTATCGTTACGGCTGGGATGACTGGGGCGTCAATTCTGACACCTACGACGTGCGTTATCGCTGGGAACTGGGGCATCACCACTACTTGCAACCACACTACCGGCACTACACGCAATCTGCGGCAGACTTCTACCGGCAAACGCTGCTTGATAGCGAGTTAGCTAGCACTCAATTTATCAGTGCCGACCCTCGGCTTGGAGAACTTACCACCCAAACCGTCGGCCTGAAGTATGCCTATCTTTTCCGTGATGATGCGGAATTCAACATTCGTGTGGAATACATGCATCAAACCGGCAAGACCCGTAGCCAGGATGCGGTGGGCAAATTACAAAACTATGATTTGTTCCCGGAAAACAAAGCCAGCATTATTCAACTCGGCCTTTCCATGAGTATTGAATCCCTGTCGAAAGCATTTCATACAACAATGATGAAATTACGCAAATGATAAAATCGCTGTTGGAAACGAACGGCTAACATCCAACTAAATTATTATCGACATTTAGTTATACAATGACTCACTGCCGTCCTGTTAACATTAATATCTGTCATTCCGGCGAAGGCCGGAATCCAGTGGTCGCCTAAGAGCGCCTACTTTTGGTTCAATGGCTTTCCTGTCATGCCGGCCTGCGCCGGCATGACAGGAAAGCTTGCTTGATATTCCTACCTCAATTCTACAAATCACGCTGCAGACTGTGCAAAATAACGAATAACAATATGGCAAGTATTTGTTAACGGAACAGCAGTGATATGATCCTGTAATTTCAACGTCACCGGCATTGGACGCTCCATGTTAGAACTGACGCAAAACAATGGTTATTTCACCGGTCGTTTCACGGCCATGGCTAGCCCGTGTGAACTGCTGATGGACGTGGATAAACGCTCGTTGGCCACCGCTCTGTTGCAACAAGCGGCCGATGAGGCTATACGCATCGAACACGCATTCAGCCGTTATCGCGACGACAACATTATTCATCGCATTCATCACGCCGCAGGCAAGCCAGTGGAAGTCGATGAAGAAACCGCTCGCCTGCTGGACTACGCTGCTCACTGCTATGACATCAGTGACGGCCTATTTGATATCACCTCCGGCATCCTGCGCCGCGTGTGGCAATTCAACGGTGGCGACCAGCTGCCCAGCCAACAACAAGTCTCCGAGCTGCTACCTTTTATTGGTTGGCACCACGTGAGTTGGAAAAACCCGACGATCACCCTACCCGTTGGCATGGAAATCGATCTCGGCGGCATCGGCAAAGAATATACCGCTGACCGCATTGCACTATTACTACACAACACGTTGTTGGCGCAGGGTATCGATGCCGGCCTTTTGGTTAACCTCGGTGGAGACATCAGCGTGACCGGGCCGCGCCGTGACGGCGGCGGCTGGCAAATTGGCCTCGAGGATGGCACACAACAATTTCAACTCAGCCGCGGTGGCCTCGCCACCAGTGGTGACACGCGACGCTTTCTGGAAAAAGCCGGCATGCGCTACAGTCATGTATTGGATCCACGCACGGGCTGGCCGGTGCGTGACGCGCCGTCTACCGTCACCGTGGTAGCCAACACCTGCACCGATGCTGGCATTCTGAGCACCCTTGCCTTGTTGCATGGCGCCGAGGCCGAGTCATTTCTACACGAGCAGCACGTCCAGCATTGGTGTCAGTGGCCAGCAAACCACAACTAACGCCAGACAGAAGACACCAACAAAAACTCTTTTGCGGCTGTAATATCAATAAACCATAATTGTCCTAAAACGTTGTAACTCAAGATATTAGGTACTAATACTAAAGATTCTACGCATTGTAGCCGCTGCGTAGTAAGGTACTTTTTAAGCGGTGCTCTCTAGCATAAAAACAAAAGGATTGAACATGGCAGACGCAGATATCGGCCTCATCGGCCTGGCAGTAATGGGACAAAACCTGGTGTTGAATATGGCCGACCACGATTTTACCGTTGCGGTATTCAATCGCACCACTTCCAAAGTGGATGACTTTATCGCCGGTACGGCCGCTGGAAAATCCGTTATCGGTACTCACTCACTGGAAGAATTTTGCCGGTCCCTAAAAGCGCCGCGACGCATCATGCTCATGGTGAAGGCCGGTAGTCCCGTGGATGACTTTATCGAGCTGCTCAAACCCTTTCTCGATGAAGGCGACATCATCATCGACGGCGGGAATTCACTGTACACAGATACTCAACGTCGCGTCGACACACTTGCCGAGCAAGGCCTGCGCTTTTTGGGCGTCGGTGTGTCCGGTGGTGAAGAAGGTGCCCGCCATGGCCCCTCATTGATGCCCGGTGGTGACCCCGCGGCCTGGCCTGCCGTCAAAGATATTTTCCAATCCATCTCGGCCAAGGTCGATGGCGAAGCCTGCTGTCAGTGGATGGGTGAAGGTGGCGCGGGTCATTACGTGAAGATGGTGCACAACGGCATCGAATACGGTGACATGCAGCTCATCTGTGAGGCCTATCAATTGTTGCGAGAAGGGATGAAGATTCCCTTTGAGGATTTACAAGGCATCTTCACACAGTGGAATGAAGGTGTACTGGATTCCTATTTAATCGAGATCACTCGCGACATCCTCGGTGTAAGTGACACCGATGGCGAACCATTGGTAGACAAAGTGCTCGACACCGCCGGTCAAAAAGGCACGGGCAAGTGGACGGGCATCAATGCCCTGGAAAGTGGCATTCCATTAACCTTGATTGGTGAAGCCGTGTTTGCGCGCTTTCTTTCGGCGATTAAAGAACAACGGGTGCAGGCATCGACCCAACTGAAAGGTCCCGAAAACACAAATACCAAAGCCCCTGCGTCAATGACTCAAGACATACACGATGCCCTGTATGCCTCCAAGATTATTTCGTACGCACAGGGCTTCATGCTCATGGCCAACACCTCAGATGAAAAAGGCTGGAACCTCAATTATGGCAATATTGCCTTAGTCTGGCGCGGCGGCTGTATTATTCGTAGTCGCTTTCTTAACAACATCAAACAGGCGTTTGAAACTAATCCAGAATTAAGCAACTTGTTGCTCGACGGGTTTTTCCGTGACGCCATTCATGATTCACAAGCAGGTTGGCGTAGCGCCGTGCAGTTTGCCGTTGGCGTCGGCATCCCCGTACCCGCCTTCTCTGCAGCACTGTCCTTTTATGATGGCTTCCGCTCGGCTACCCTGCCCGCCAATCTATTGCAGGCGCAACGCGATTATTTTGGGGCACATACCTACGAACGTATCGACAAGCCTCGCGGTGAAGTTTTCCATAGCGACTGGTCAGGGAAATCAAACACATGAATGAGCCTTGCACTTACATCATCTTTGGTGCGACCGGCAATCTTTCCCGGCTCAAGCTTATGCCCGCGCTTTATCATCTGGAAGCGAAAAACTCTTTACCCGATGGCACCATGATCATGGCGATTGGTCGTCGTAAAATGGACAACCAGGGTTGGCTGGATGAGCTGCGCGCCATGCTAGTAGACAAGGCGCGCGGTGGCTTGGATGATGATATCTTCAACCGTTTTGCTGAACGGATGCTGTATCAGCAAGGGGATCTCAATTCAGAGCCTCTCTACAAAAATATTAGCGGCATCATTAATACCGATAACCGCTTTTCAAAAAACTGCGCGATTTATATGGCGCTTCAGCCCGCGCAATTTGGTGTTGTCATCGATAAGCTCGCTGGAGCGGAACTGCTCAATGAGGAACATGGCTGGCGGCGCATTATTATCGAAAAGCCCTTTGGTTATGATCAAGACAGCGCACAAATGCTGGAAAAACGCCTGCATCGTCACCTAAGTGAAAAACAAATTTATCGCATTGACCATTACCTTGGCAAAGGTACGGTACAAAATATATTAGTGTTCCGTTTTGCCAATGTGATGTTGGAGCCGTTGTGGAATCGTAATTATATTGACCACGTACAAATCACTCATTCAGAAACCTTGGGCATCGGTGGACGAGGTGATTACTATGAAGATTCTGGAGCCCTGCGTGACATGATCCAAAGCCACCTCATGCAACTGTTAACTCTGGTGGCCATGGAACCACCTGCGGCGATGGATGCTGAATCACTGCGCGATGAAAAAGTGAAAGTGCTCAAAGCCATTCGACCCATTCCTACTAATGCCGTGCATGCACAGGCTTTCCGTGCACAATATGGCAATGGTCGAATCGACAACCAGGCCGTTCCTGGTTATCTCGAAGAAGAGAACATCGCAGAGCACTCCACTACGGAAACCTATGCCGCAATGAAGCTGTACATTGATAACTGGCGCTGGCGTGGCGTGCCCTTTTATTTGCGTACCGGAAAGCGCATGAAAGAAACTAAGTCAGCCATCAGCATTCGCTTCAAAGAGCCTCCACAACATTTGTTCCGCAACACTCCCATCGAACAAATGAAACCGGACTGGGTACTCATTGGCATTCAACCCAAGGAATGTCTGCGCATTGAAATGCAGGTGAAAGAACCTGGACCCAGTATGAAAACGCGCACCATCAGTCTAGACGCCAGCCTACGCACAGAAGATGAAGAGTCATACGATGCCTATGAGGATTTATTGCTCGACGTTATCAAAGGTGATCAAAGCCAGTTCCTGCGATTTGATGAAGTGAACGGGGCATGGGCGGTGGTGGATCCCGTGTTACGCGTGTGGGCCACTGAACGCGATTACATTCCCACTTACCCGGCAGGCACCTGGGGACCACAAGAAACTCGCCGGTTGTTTGAGCGTGAAGATCAGTTTTGGCGACATTCCCTGGAGCCGGATGCCGAATAATAGATATGCTGTATCGGTCAGAGAATCGCACGCACTGACACGGTGCGTGCGATTATTTAATTCATGTATTTCATTGATATTTTTAATAAATAGTCTGCACTATCCTGCTACTGTGGTGTCGTATCGCCGGTATCAATTTTCATACCATAAAAATTCAATTCATCAACGGCGAGAGCATTGACTCTGTGCCGCGTACGGTGCATCGTGAATATATATAACCCACTTCTTTAACAGTAGAAGGAACTATTGTGACAAAACAACCTACATCTACATTGGCTGCAGAACTTGCCACTAGACCCACTGTATTTATTGTCGATGATGATGATGCCGTGCGTAACGCCTTACAGACCTTAGTAGAATCCATGGACATCCAAAGCTGCGCTTTTGATAACGTGCAGGCGTTTCTCGATAATTACAATCCAAAGCAACCAGGCTGCCTGGTGTTGGATGTACGCATGCCTCAATTAAGCGGTCTTGAACTACAGGAACATCTGAAAAGACAGGGAATAAATACCCCCATTATTTTTGTTTCGGGTCACAGCACCGTATCCATGGCGGTGCGTACACTAAAAGCGGGTGCTATTGATTTCCTGGAGAAGCCCTTTGACGACCAGATGTTACTGGATAGCATTCAGCGCGCACTGGAATGTGATCGGCTTATGCGTTCCGATGAACAATGGCGGAGCAACGTATTGCAGTATCTCGGCCAACTCTCACGCCGTGAGGAGGAAGTCTTAC
Organism: uncultured Ectothiorhodospiraceae bacterium; assembly: GCA_964645165.1. Taxonomy (GTDB): domain Bacteria; phylum Pseudomonadota; class Gammaproteobacteria; order SZUA-152; family SZUA-152; genus SZUA-152. The sequence continues at coordinate 22,068 of CAZXZI010000020.1, read as the reverse complement.
GCTTATTAATCCAGGGAAAAGCCAACAAGGTCATTGCTCATGAGATGAGCCTCAGCACAAAAACTATTGAGACACATCGCGCGCACATCATGCGCAAGCTGGGCGTTAATTCACTCGCAGGCCTAGTCTGGATGGCGCTCACTTCAGGCGAATATCACGAAGTACCCGAACATCTACCTTTTCCTATGCCTGAACAAAATCCCGCTGCACTGTCGCTACGTTAACCAGGATTCACTTTGAAAGTGTTTCAGAAATCTTTAGAAGTATTTCAGCAAAAAATACAGTGCAAAGAAGATTAGCGTTTGCGTTTTACAAACTTTTTCAAGCGCTGGCGTTTATCGATCTGCCGCTTCGTCAACTTATTTTTCCTGCCTTCAAATGGATTCACACCCGTCCGAAAATCGATGCGCACGGGTGTGCCTTCTAACTTGAGTGCTTTGCGAAAAGTATTTTGTAGATAACGTTGGTACGCTTCCGGCACATTTTTAGTCTGATTGCCGTGAATCACAATCATCGGTGGGTTGCGTCCTCCCTGATGGGCATAACGCAGCTTAATGCGCCGACCGCGGACCAATGGCGGTTGGTGATTATCCACGGCCTTTTCCAAGATGCGGGTGAGTTCCGGCGTGGATAATTCGCGAGTCGCAGAGGCATAGGCCTGGTTGATAGGTTTGAATAGATCGCCGACGCCCGTACCATGCAAGGCTGAGATAAAAAACAGTTTGGCAAAATCGACAAACTGTAGTTTTCGTTCCAGTTCATACTTCACCCGTTCCCGCTCGGAAGACTCCAGCCCATCCCATTTGTTAACCGCAATCACCAGTGCCCGGCCTTCATCCAGCACAAAGCCCAGCAAGTGCGCGTCCTGATCGCTGATCCCTTCGTGGGCATCGATTACCAGTACCACAACATTCGCACGCTCAATGGCCTGCATTGCCTTGATCACGCTGAACTTCTCGAGTTTGTCGTGCACCTTCTTGCGTCTCCGCACACCGGCGGTATCGATAAAGGTATATTTCTGCCCGCGACGTTCAAAAGGCACAAAAATACTATCGCGCGTGGTACCTGGCATATCAAAAGCCAGCACCCGCTCTTCGCCTAAAATGCGATTAATCAACGTGGATTTACCCACATTGGGTTTTCCCACGATGGCGATTTTAATGCCGTGATCTTCTTCATCTTCATCGGCTTCAGATTCGGGCAGTTCCGGCAGTACCTCTGCCATCAAGTCACGTACGCCACCTTTATGGCTAGCTGTAATACCCAGCGGATCACCCAGACCCAGTTGATAAAAGTCAGCAATCACCATGGCCAGTTCCGCACCATCAATTTTATTCACCACGAGATGCACGGGTTTGTTGATTGAGCGCAGGCGCCTGGCAATTTCCTGATCGCCCGCCACAAGCCCATCGCGCGCATCCACCAGAAACAAAACAATATCGGCTTCTTCCACCGCAAGCCAAACCTGCCCTGCCATAAGTTCATCGATACCTTCTTTCTCACCACTCAGACCACCCGTATCCACGACCAGATAGGGGCAATCACCGACACGACCTTCACCATATTTCCGGTCACGTGTGAGGCCGGGCTGATCAGCCACCAACGCATCACGCGAGCGCGTCAAACAATTGAATAAAGTAGACTTGCCCACATTGGGGCGGCCGACAAGCGCAACAACCGGTTTCATATATTTGCTCTGCGTTGTGGCTAGAGGAAGGTTATTGGGAAAGTGCGAAGGCGGTTAATGCGCCAATGTTGTCGCGCACATAAAGTGTACCATCGGCCACCATTGGAGGAACACTCACCGAACGATGTGTATCTTCATCCGATACATCGTCATCCCACACATAACGGATTGTTGCCCAGACTTTACCGAGATTTTTTCGTGCGACGATTTCACCATCGTCCTGAGACAACCAATGCACATAGCCGTCATAATCAGCAACAACCACAGCATTCCCCTGCACCACTGGCGCACTAAGCTCTCGACCAAACAGACTATCCTGTCGCCATAGCGTTGCGCCAGTGCGTCTATCTAATGCCCATACTCTACTACCCGAGTCCGTGACAAAAATATGATCTCCACTCACTGTTAGACCCGTATATGAAGACATATCTCTCGCCCACAACACGTTGCCATCGGTGGCTGAAACAGCCACCACTCTTCCCTGGTAGCTACTCACATACACCACGCCATCGGCAGCACTGAACAAGCCATCGATATCTACCAGTCGTTCCAAATCTGTACGCCCATGCGGCACCGCGATAGTCGTTTCCCACAATAATTCGCCAGTAGCAAGATTCAGGCTCAGCAAACGTCCATCCGCGAATCCCGCAAAAACAGTTCCATCGACAACCAATGGTGTACTGGTACCACGCAAAGTGAGTTTAGGAATGCTGCGCGTATAAGACCACAATTTTTCACCCGTCGCTGTTTTATAGGCGCTAATCTTTCCATCAATGGTTTGTACAACCAACAAATCATCTGCAACAACGGGGATCGCTAACATTTCACTGCTGATTCGCTGCCGCCACCGTTCTGCGCCATTCTTTTTGTCCAAAGCAACCAGCTCAGCTTCATGTGTACCGACAAACAACAGCCCTCCACCAATACCTGGGCCACCGGTTAGTTCCTCACCCATGCTCACTTGCCACAACATATTACCCTTGTTTGCCGCATAGGCCGTCACAAACCCTCGGTGACCAGCAACATAAATGGTTTTTTGATCATCAACCGCACCGGCACGTTCACTCACCACGGGCAATTGCACATGCATATTCTCAGGTACATCGCCCGTCAATTCTGCCCAAAGTGGTTTAACCTTCATGCTTGGAGTGATGTCCTGCAATGGCGTTGCATCGGTGTATTCTTTAATCGATGAACCACAGGCGACCAAAAAGAGATTAAGTACAATCAACGTTAACAGCCAAATAAGCTTCTTCACTTGCAACAACATCACAAAGCGGGCAATAAAATCATTCATGATTTCGACGCGCCGCCTACAACAGGTTGACCCAAATTATCCAATTTCATTTGCAACAACTCCCGTCCACGTTCTCCCGGGGAAGCACTTGCAAGTGCGCGAGTGAACGCTGTGCGTGCGGACTCAGGTTGTCCCTTGGCAAGATAAATATCACCTTTAAGTTGTTCATAAGTTGCTTCGTAAACGCCCGCGTCAATACCATTCAACATAGCTAAAGCATCATCGTATTTCTTGTCGGCCAGCATAATTTTGGCGAGACGCAAACGCGCCTCATGTTTCACCGCATCTTCTTTAGTGTTATCCAATGCCCAGCGTAGATGCGCACTGGCCGCTGCCGCATCGCCAGCCTGTTGTTTAATCTTAGCCATTGTTAATGCAGCCAACGAAGCATAAGAGGTATCAGCGTATTGGCCCAACAATTGTGCGCCCTGTAATGCAGCATCTTCATTTTTACCTTGTGACACTTGCTCCAACATCAATTGATAGGTAGCCGAAGCCGCCTCGGTAAAATTATGTTGGTTATCCAACCAGGCGCGACCACCCCACAAGGCACCGACCCCAATAACCACACCACCGATCACGGACCATTTGTTTTCGTGCCACCATTTTTTGAGGGCTTCAACTTGCTGTTCTTCTGTTGTGTATACGTCCACGGTGTTCTCCGTCCATTAATCTGGCGCCAATGCGCAAAAGTTTTGCTGTACTGTTATTCGTAAAAATGAGCGACGTTCAACTAGCTACCAAGGTTCTCACTCAACCATGCTGGCAAGTCACCTTGTGCAAGTGTCTGCTGATCTTGGGTATTATCGCCACGTAAAAATTTTATCCTGGCTGTTTTCTGCGTCACTTCATCTTCGCCCAACACCAAGGCCAATTGTGCGCCGCACTTGTCGGCCTTTTTGAACTGGCTTTTGAAACTGCCACCACCGCAGTTTGTCAGCAGGCGCAATGTCGGTAATTCTTCGCGCAAGTGTTCGGCCAGCAATACACCCTTTTTCTGTGCTGCATCGCCAACCAAAACCAAATAAACATGCGGTGCATTCACAGGTTCAAGGTTTTCGCGAACCAGCTCCAGCAGGCGTTCCATGCCGATGGCAAAACCGGCAGACGGTGTCGCCTTGCCTCCCAACTGCTCTACCAGTCCATCGAAACGACCACCCGCGCACACAGTGCCCTGCGCACCCAGTTGATCCGTAACCCACTCAAATACCGTGCGACTATAATAATCCAGGCCGCGTACCAGACACGGATTCACCCTATATTTCACACCTGCATCGTCTAACAGACCACACAGAGCCGCAAAATGTTCATGCGATTCTGCATCAAGGTGCTCCATCAGCTTTGGCGCTGTGGCGATCAGCCCAGCCAGTGCCGGATTTTTGCTATCGAGAATACGCAGTGGATTGGATTTCAGGCGCCGCAGACTGTCTTCATCGAGCTGATCTTTGTGCTGCTCTAAATAGGTGACCAGTTGTTCACGATATGCTCCACGGGATTCGCTCGTGCCCAACGAATTTAATTGCAGCTGCAGATTGTCCAGTCCGATTTGTTGCCAGAGGCGCGCCGTCATTAAAATAAGTTCGGCATCCAGATCCGGCCCGGCTATGCCAAAGGTTTCAACGCCCACTTGATGAAACTGGCGATAACGTCCCTTTTGCGGGCGCTCGTGGCGAAACATCGGCCCCATGTACCACAGGCGCTGCACTTGATTATGCAATAAACCATTTTGAATCGCTGCGCGCACACAGGGTGCGGTGCCTTCCGGGCGCAGAGTCAGTTGATCGCCATTACGATCCTCAAAGGTGTACATCTCCTTTTCAACGATATCGGTGACTTCACCAATGGATCGTTTGAATAGATCTGTTTTTTCCACAATGGGAAAACGAATTTCCTGATAGCCATATCGTGCCAACAGGTCACGAATGATGGACTCCAGTCTCTGCCAATAGGCGCTGTCTTCCGGCAGCACATCATTCATGCCACGAATCGCCTGGATTATTTGTTGAGCCATGAGCTTATCTACATCTTTGCACAGACTACTGAGTAGCCTGCTGAGTTTTAATATGGTTAAAAACGTCGGGGTTTTCCTGGCGGCGTTTCACTTCGGCACGCACGGCGCGTTCCAGTTCGTCGAGTAATTCATCATCATTCACTTTGTGATCCGGTTTGCCACCGACATACAATAAATTGGGCTCGCCCCCCGTAAGACCGATATCCGCTTCACGCGCCTCGCCGGGTCCATTGACCACACAACCGATCACCGCCACGTCCATGGGTTCCAGAATATCTTCCAGGCGTTCTTCCAGTGCATTTACGGTGGAGACAACATCAAACTGCTGACGCGAACAGGAAGGACAGGCAATCAGGTTGATGCCTTTGCTACGCACGTGCAGACTTTTGAGAATATCAAAACCCACTTTGACTTCCTGCACCGGGTCTGCCGCCAATGAAACACGAATGGTATCGCCGATACCCTGCGCCAATAACATGCCGAGACCGATGGCCGACTTCACTGCACCGGAGCGCAACCCGCCTGCCTCGGTAATGCCCAGGTGCAGCGGCTGTTCGATTTGATCAGCCAACAGACGATAGGCTGCCACGGTCATAAATACATCAGAGGCTTTGAGGCTGATTTTGAATTCCTGAAAATCCAATTTATCCAGCATGTCGATGTGGCGCATCGCTGATTCCACCAGCGCCTCGGGAGTAGGTTCACCGTATTTTTTCTGTAGGTCCTTTTCCAACGAGCCGGCATTAACACCGATGCGAATGGGAATGTCATTATCACGCGCTGCAGACACTACCGCCTGCACTCGATCTTCACGACCAATGTTACCGGGATTGATGCGTAGACAATCCACACCCAATTCCGCCACCCGCAATGCAATCTTGTAATCAAAATGAATATCACTGATCAGCGGTACGTTCACGCGACGCTTGATTTCACCAAAGGCCTCCGCAGCCTCCATGGAGGGAACGGAAACGCGCACGATATCTACACCTGCCGTTTCCAGCGCCTGGATCTGCGCCACGGTCGCTTCCACATCAGTGGTTTCCGTATTAGTCATGCTCTGTACCGTAACGGGCGCATCTCCACCCACTAATACATCACCCACACGAATCTGGCGCGACTTGCGGCGGGATATTTGTTGATACGTTGGTTTCTCAATCATGTTTTTTCAATTCTGTTTTTTCACTCATCTGCTTACTTCAGCAAAATTCAGGTTTACAAAAATCATTGTTCGTTGCTCATGTGATCGCCAGTTTCGCCAATGCGCAGGCGAACGGATCGCCGATTGGTGAATTTTGATAAGTCGTACGGCGCACCGTTGTACGAAATATCCACGCCTTGCACAAAACCCAGTTGAACCATAAAAGGTGGAAGCCCTGTTACCACACGTCGGTTGCCCGATTTACCCAAACGGTAAACCAAGCGTTTGCCGCGTGCATCCTTCACTTCTGCCCAAGAGTCGCTGTTAAAGGTCAACGCCAGTTCTGATCTCATCCCACTGGCAACGGGCTCAAACGTTTTCGTTGGTTCAAGCTCGTCGGCGACTGTCGTACTTTTAGTGTTGTTAATACTAGTGCTGTTAATACTCGCGCTATTACTACTTTGTTCTACTTCGACCGTTTTCTCCTCAAGCAAATCTTGAGATTCAACGGTTAATACATCGTTTGCATTTTCTTCTGTCGCCACCACAATCGTGGAATCCACCACATCGGAAACAGCTTTATTGACAACACTCTCTTCACTTACATTCACCGCAGTGCTGATCTTAGTGTGCACGCCCTTGCTACCTGGCCATAAAAAATAAACCATAGCGATTATGATGACGCCAGCCAGCCCGGCTATTCCAAAATTGTGGCCCGATGACGTTTCACGCAAAGAAAACTGGCTAGAAATTTCACTGTCCACCCTACCGAAGGATTCAACATTCACCGTCAGAGTCGGATCGCTCACCGACTCTGACATTGGCAACAGCTCATCAATATCTGCGAGCACATCTTCTTCTGGCAAACCCAACAAACGGGCATAGGTTCTCAGATAACCCGCAACAAATACCGGCGTTGCAAGACCTTCGACATCACCGCGCTCCAGCGCATTTATCTTCTCGACACTTAACTTCAAGCGAACCGCCACATCGGCAACAGAAAGATCACAGGCCTCACGCGCCTGCCGTAGTTTTTCACCAGGCCGCACAGATGTGACTTCGTCTTCCTTAACGTGTTGCTTTTGCTCACTCACCGCTTGGAAGCCTCAACCCTCTCTTTGTCTTCTGCATCTAGTAGTAAACGCATTTCCTTGGAGTCTGCGTATTTTTGGCGCAACAATTTTTTGTATTCGTTGACTGCGTTCTTATCACCCAGTTTTGTTTCTACCTGAATACCTAACCACAGACCTTCTGGCCCCAATTGAGCCACTTCCCGATATCGTTGCAAATAGGCACGTCCCGACATTAGACGTTTTTTCTCCATACTCACTCTTGCCATTTGCAACAGGGCACCTGGTAGGCGCGGATTCATTTTCAGGGCTTTACGTAAATAGGTTTCCGCTTTTTTTAGATCCTGAGCTTCCACCATACATACGCCAAGATTTTCCAATGCTCGCGCAGGGGTGGCATATTTACGGCTTTTAATCGCGGTAAGAAAATGTTGTTCGGCCTCTGTATATTTTTTTTGAGAACATAAAAATACGGCGTAATTATTGTGAATTGATCCATCTTGAGGTTTCAACTCCACCGCCCGCTGGTAATGCTCATCCGCTTTATCGGGTTGACCCGAACGAATGTAGGCTAAAGCAAGACTACTTTGAGCTTCAGCATACTCGGGCATTGCCGCAACCGCTTTTTTCAGTTTTTTAAGCGCATCTTCATCGCGCCCTTGCTTTAAATATCCCAAACCCAAACGCACGTCAGTATCGGCAATGCGAAACTTGAGTTTATCTGCGCGTTTTTTTTCCTGTACCGTTGCACAGGAAAATAACGCAAAACTGAGCATAATAATGAGTGTCGTGCGCATCATCGTTGGATAACAGAATTTCATAAAATACCTCAACCAACGGCCAATTTATTTCGCTTGGTTTTATCCAGCACCTGCCCTACTAATTGACCACAGGCAGCGTCAATATCATCGCCGCGAGTACGTCGGGTCAGGGTAATTAAACCATTTTTAATCAATACATCGCGGAAACGCACAATTGCCGCATCCGTTGAACGTCGGTACTGGGTATTGGGAAAAGGATTAAACGGAATCAAGTTAACCTTGGAGGGCACCCCTTTGAGCACTTTCACCAATTCCCGTGCGTGAGCAACACTGTCATTCACGCCATCCAGCATCACGTACTCAATGGTGACCTTACGACGGGTGTCGCCGCTAACATAATGAGCACAGGCATCCAGTATTTCACGCAGTGGATATTTTTTATTGATCGGCACCAGTTCATCACGTAGTGCATCGTTAGGCGCGTGTAACGACAGCGCCAGCGCCACATCACTCACTTCTTTCAGACGTGCCAGTGCAGGGACTACACCGGAGGTGCTCACCGTGACCCGTCGCTTCGACAATCCATAAGCAAAATCATCCACCAGCAGGTCAATGGTCTTTACCGTGTTATCAAAATTCAACAACGGCTCACCCATACCCATGAAGACGACATTGGAAATGATGCGTTCTTCCTTGCCGTTGGCCAGCGGATCCCAACCTAGCGCTTTGTTAGCCACCCACACTTGGCCGATGATTTCAGCCACGTTCAGGTTGCGATTAAATCCCTGTTGGCCGGTGGAACAAAACGAACATTCCAACGCACAACCCACTTGTGATGAAATACACAACGTACCGCGGCTTTTTTCAGGGATAAAAACCGTTTCCACCGAGTTACCATTATCCAGTTTCAGCAACCATTTGTGGGTGCCATCTACCGAGGCTTGATCCAGCAACACTTCAGGCGTACGAATCTCTGCCACTTCAGCCAACTTGGTGCGCAACGGTTTGCTCAAGTTGGTCATGGCGTCAAAATTATCGACGCCGTATTGATGCAACCACTGAATTACCTGCTTGGCACGAAAGGCCTTCTCCCCCATCTCGGCGAAGAAGACCTCCATGTCGGCACGATTAAGATTCAACAGGTTGATTTTGTCAGACATCAGACTGGCTCGTTACGTCTCAGCGAATATTTGCTCAACACACACTTAGCGTGTGCGCGGGCAAATCTCGCCATCGGAGAAGAAATAGGCGATTTCTACTGCGGCAGTTTCCGGCGCATCAGAACCGTGCACGGCATTTTCGTCAATGGATTCAGCAAAGTCGGCGCGAATGGTACCGGCATCGGCTTCTTTGGGGTTGGTGGCACCCATCACTTCGCGATTTTTCAAAATGGCGCCTTCGCCTTCCAACACCTGCACCATCACCGGACCGGAAATCATAAATGACACCAGATCCTTAAAAAAGGGACGCTCTTTGTGTACGGCGTAAAAACCTTCTGCTTGTTCCTGGCTCAGGTGCAGCATTTTTGAGGCAATGATTTTCAAACCGGCTTTTTCAAAACGGGCGTAAATCTCGCCAATGTGATTCTTGGCAACGGCGTCGGGTTTAACGATGGAAAAGGTTCTTTCGATGGACATGCTATTCAATACTCCAGTCTCTTTTTTGCTAATGGGAGGAAGCCGTGACCAGTAAGGCTCCACAGGAGGCTCGTTGGAATGGCTTCAGGATTACGTAAACCCCTTATTATACAAGAGAATTGAGGGGAATCCCTAGCGCTTGAGCATGAAAACGCAGGCTATTTGGGTATTAGGCAAGGGCTGTAAGGCGATAAAGCGACGGACGGACAGGGTCGCTTCCACCACGCCATCGCAAAGTTACTCTAAAGACAGGAGTTTTGGGGCTTTGGGCTACTCGCGCTCTTCAATCCAGGCCAGCTGGGCACCTTCGAGAATACGCTCGCCGCAATGTTCCGGGGCATCGTCAAACTCATCCAGAGCCATAATCCAGTCACGCAAGTCGACAAAATTAACCTGGCTGGGGTCCGCGTCCGGATGCGCCTCATCCAGGGCGATGGCGATTTCCAACGAGTCATTCCATTTGAGGCTCATGCTCCCACTCTCCTAATGATTCTCAGACACCATATTGATGGTGTACTTGGGAATTTCCACCACCAGATCCACTGTGCCTACTTGTGCCTGGCAACTCAGACGTGAATCTGGCTCCAGCCCCCAGGCCTTGTCCAGCAGATCATCTTCTTCTTCGGTGGATTCCTCCAACGAATTAAAACCTTCACGAATAACTACGTGACAGGTGGTGCAGGCACAGGACTTTTCGCAGGCATGCTCAATCTCGATGCCATTGGCCAGCGCAGCATCACAAATAGTGGTGCCAGTTTCAGCTTCGATGACTGCCCCTTCGGGGCAGATTTCTTCGTGGGGTAAAAAAATAATTTGTGGCATTAGATTTTCTTTTAATAAAAGTAATTTCGTTAAAACTCGTCGACCTTGTGCCCCGTCATCGCAGACTGGATGCTGGCATCCATGCGCCGCGCGGCAAAGTCAGTGCTGACCTTATTCAATGATTCGATGGCTTGTTTAATCTTCCGCGGATCATCGCCGTCGCACACCTGTTGCAGCTCAGCCAAGGCAGCATCAATTTGTGTGCGTTCCACATCTGTCAGCAACTGACCATCAATCGCAACGGCTGACGCGACAGATTCAATAATACGATCCGCTTCTACTTGCTGCTCGCGCAACATGCGTGCGGCCACATCTTCCTGCGCATGACTCATGGAGTCACGCAGCATCACTTCAATTTCACTATCCGACAGGCCAAATGACGGTTTGACCTGCACGGTGCTTTCCACACCGGAAATCTGCTCCTTGGCCGTAACGGAAAGTAGACCATCTGCATCCACCTGAAAAGTGACACGAATGCGCGCGCTACCCGCCGCCATGGGTGGAATACCGCGTAATTCAAAACGTGCCAAGGAGCGGCAATCACTCACCAGCTCACGCTCGCCCTGCACCACGTGCACGGCCAAGGCCGTTTGGCCATCTTTGAAGGTGGTGAAATCCTGCGCCTTGGCGGATGGGATAGTGGTGTTGCGGGAGATGATTTTCTCTACCAATCCGCCCATGGTCTCGATGCCCAATGACAAGGGAATAACATCCAGCAACAACATCTCGTCATCGGGTTTGTTACCCACCAGAATGTCGGCCTGAATGGCAGCGCCGTTGGCCACTACTTTATCGGGGTCGATATCCACCATGGGCTCGCGGTGGAAAAACTCACCCACCAATTCACGCACCCGGGGTGAACGGGTAGAGCCGCCCACCATCACCACATCTTCGATTTCATCCACATCGATACCTGCATCACGTAACGCACGTCGACAGGAAGACAGGGTCTTTTGAATCAGCGGATCGATCAGTTCGTGCAATGTCTCTCGCGTCAACTCACCCTGCCAGGTGATGTTCTGGCCATCAGTTAATGAAACATCCACCACCTCGGCATCCGATAAAGCTTCTTTGGCGCGACAGGCTTCCAGCAAAATGGCGCGCGCCTGCCCAGCAGCTAACGTGGACTGATCCAGCCCCGCCTGCGTCGCCATCCACTGCGCAATGGCGCGATCCAGATCATCACCACCCAGCGCCGTGTTGCCCGCTGTGGACATTACTTCAAACACACCACGATTGAGACGCAAGATGGAAATATCAAAGGTTCCACCGCCGAGGTCGTAAACTACGTGCACACCTTCAGAGCCTTTATCCAGGCCGTAGGCTACTGCCGCAGCAGTGGGCTCATTCAAGAGGCGCAACACCTGCAAACCTGCAAGCTGCGCGGCATCCTTGGTGGACTGCCGCTGCGCATCATCAAAATAGGCGGGTACGGTGATCACTACACCGGTCAACTCGCCGCCGAGTGTTTCTTCCGCGCGTCCTTTTAAACTTTTGAGAATCTCCGCGGACACTTCCACGGGACTGATGTCGCCCGCCACGGTACGAATTCGCGGCACAGACGAATCACCGTCGACAAAATCATATTCACTACAGGAACAGCCTTTACAAATATCCGCCAGACCACGACCCACATAACGTTTTACCGAACTGATGGTATTACGTGGATCACTGATCGCGGACTGCTTGGCAATGGCGCCCACTTGCGGTGCTGCTGCTTCCAAATAACGAACCACCGATGGCAGCAAGTGTGAGCCCTGTGCATCGGGTAGAGTCTCGGCTTTACCGCTGCGCACGGTGCCCACCAGTGAGTTAGTGGTACCCAGATCAATACCCACTGCCAACTTATGTTGGTGAGGTGCGGCGGTTTGTCCGGGTTCACTGATTTGCAGAAGTGCCATGGTTAATATCTTTAAGGAATGTGGTTAATGGTTCTTAAATTTAAGCCAGCACGCATCACCGGTGATTTAAACTACTATTTCAAACTACTACTAACTAATAGTCACCCAGCTCATCTTCTAACGTTTCAACTTCTTCGTTTAATCGGTGAAAAAACTGCAGCTTACGCGTCACTTCACGCGCCCGCTGCAGGGACTCTGTACCCTGCTCATCCAGTAATTCGGCCAATTGTGCGACCAACGCCTTACTGTGCGCCGCAACATCACCGGCAATGTTGTGCAACTGTAGCTCTGGCTCGGCGCTGTTTTTAACTTCTCCCAAACGTTCGCGCAACTCCATTTGCTCCATCAAAAAAGCACCATCAAAAGCGGTATCCGCATCATCTAGATCAACGCCTTTCAGCTCGAGCAAATAACGCCCTCGCGACAAAGGATCTTTCAGTGTTTTGTATGCTTCATTGATACGCGCAGCCACCTGTACCGACAAACGACGCTCTGCCTCTGATGCATTAGCAAACCTATCAGGATGCGCAGCGCGCTGCGCTTCACGATAACGCGCAGACAACACTTTTAAATCAACATCAAAGGAAACCGGTAGATCGAATAACGCAAAAAAACTGCTGGAGAGATCCGCCGCTTGCATACTAACTAATAACTAAAAAATTAGTGCCGCTAAACTGTGAAGCTTTCGCCACAACCACAGTTATCTTTTACGTTTGGGTTATTAAACTTAAACCCTTCATTCAAACCTTCTTTACCATAATCCAATTCAGTGCCATCAAGATAAATCAAACTTTTGGGGTCGATCAAAACTTTGACACCTTTGTCTTCAAACACTTCATCAGCATCATCGACTTCATCAGCAAATTCGATCACGTAGGCCATACCCGAGCAGCCGCTGGTCTTTACGCCTAAGCGCAGACCAACACCCTTGCCGCGATTATCAAGAAAGGCATTGATACGATCTGCCGCTGATTGCGTTAATGTTATAGACATCGCGTACTTCTTTTCTATTAATTAAATTAAGCAGCTTTACCGGAATCATCTTTGCTGCCATCAGCTTTACCACGAAAATCTTCGATGGCCGCTTTGATGGCATCTTCTGCCAACACGGAACAATGAATCTTCACTGGCGGTAAAGCCAACTCTTCAGCAAGCTCGGTGTTTTTAATCTGCCCTGCTTCTTCCAGCGTTTTACCTTTTACCCATTCGGTAAGCAAAGAACTGGAAGCAATCGCCGAGCCGCAGCCGTAGGTTTTAAATTTCGCTTGTTCGATAATGCCATCGTCGCCGACTTTAATCTGCAAGCGCATCACATCACCACAGGCAGGGGCGCCGACCATACCGGTACCCACAGAAGGATCATCAGTTTCCATGGTGCCTACGTTACGAGGGTTTTCATAATGGTCTAATACTTTGTCGCTGTATGCCATGTTACACCTTCCTTAACATTCTGTTGTTTGTATTACTATTTCAAGAATCAATTTTTCAGCAATTAATGTGCTGCCCACTTCACCTGGGATAAATCAATACCATCCTTGTACATATCCCACAATGGTGAAAGTGCACGCAGTTTTTTGATGGCTTCACACACATGCGCAATAGCGTAATCAACATCTGCTTCCGTGGTAAAACGTCCCATACTGAAACGAATGGAACTGTGTGCCAGTTCGTCGTTACGACCCAAAGCACGTAATACATAAGAAGGTTCCAGGCTGGCCGAGGTACACGCTGAACCCGATGACACTGCCAAGTCTTTCAACGACATAATCAGGGATTCGCCTTCAACGTAGTTGAAGCTAATATTAAAAATGTTTGGAATACTATGAGCCATATCCCCGTTGACATACACTTCTTCAAGATCTTTCACGCCGTCGTATAAGCGGTCACGTAACGCAGTGACATGCGCTTGGTCTTTGGCCATTTCTTCTTTGGCAATACGGAAGGCTTCGCCCATACCGACAATCTGATGTGTGGCCAGGGTGCCAGAACGCATACCTCGCTCATGACCGCCACCGTGAGTTTGTGCTTCCAAACGTACGCGCGGTTTACGTTGCACGTACAGTGCACCCATGCCTTTGGGGCCATAAATTTTGTGCGCCGAGAACGACATCAAGTCAACTTTTAACGCGGCAAGATCAATTTCCACTTTGCCTGCACTTTGCGCCGCATCAACATGAAAAATGATCCCTCGGGGACGCGTCAGTTCACCGATGGCTGCAATGTCCTGGATCACACCCAGTTCATTATTGACATGCATGATGGACACCAAAACGGTGTCGTCGCGCATTGCGGCTTCCAGCTTGGCTAGATCGATCAAGCCAGTAGACTCGGGGTCTAGATAAGTGACTTCAAAACCTTCGCGCTCCAACTGGCGACAGGTATCCAGCACGGCCTTGTGTTCGGTCTTGCTGGTGATAATGTGCTTGCCTTTTTTCTGATAAAAATGTGCCGCACCTTTTATGGCCAGGTTGTCTGACTCCGTGGCACCCGACGTCCAAACAATTTCTTTGGGATTGGCATTCACCAACGCGGCAACATGTTTGCGCGCTTCTTCAATAGCGGCTTCCGCCGTCCAGCCGTAGGCATGAGAACGTGAAGCCGGATTGCCGAACTCGCCGTCCGGGGTCAAATACTCCATCATTTTTTTTGCAACACGAGGATCCATGGGCGTGGTCGCCGCATAGTCCATGTAAATGGGTCGCTGCTTACTGGTTGTCATTTTTTTTAACGTACCTTCAATTTCAATTTCACAATCAAGTTAAGTTTCGATTTCAAGCTAGGCGTACGCGACAGCCGCAAAACTCTGCAAACTGCGCACCTGCTGTTTGAGACAATCAATAAAGTTGTCAATTTCATCGCGGCGTGAATCCTTGCCCAGGCTGACGCGAATCGCACCGCGTGCGCGTTCCGACGCAACCCCCATGGCCAGCAACACATGACTGGGTTCCACTTCACCCGTGCCACAAGCAGAACCGCTGGATACTGCCACTCCTGCCTGATCAAGATTCATTAACAGAGTCTCACCGTCCAAACCCGGCAAGGCAAAAAAACTGGTATTCGACAACCGCTCTGCCTGCTGACCAAAGATACTCACCTGCGGCAACTCCGACATCAAGCGGGTTTCCAAATAATGGTGCAGTGTTTGCATCTGCGCGTTACGCGCCAACAATTCATTCAACGCCAATTCCGCCGCTTTGCCAAAACCCACGATAGCCGCCACATTTTCCGTACCGGCGCGGCGCGCTTTTTCGTGACCACCGCCGTGTAACACCGGCTCCATATCCACTGCCTTGTCGACGATTAACGCACCCACTCCTTTGGGACCATAAATTTTGTGTGCCGATAAGCTCATCAGCTGAGCGCCGGTTTCGGTAAAATCTACCGGAATCTTGCCCGCCGCCTGCACCGCATCAACCAACAACATCCCACCAAACTCGTGCGCCAGCGCTGTAATGGGCGCGGGATTGTAAACGATACCGGTCTCGTTGTTGGCCAACATCACCGCTAAAATCTTTGAACTGTTTACTGGCAGACAGGAAAGAATGGCCCGCAGATTATCTATGTCCAATAGACCGCCGGCATTCACACCAATCTCGTCTAACATCCAACCCTGCTTTTGCAAAGCATTGGCCGGGGTACGCACCGAACTGTGTTCCACACCGCTCAAGATAATGTGCCCGGGTGCCATCCGAGCGGCACTTCCCTTCAAAGCAAAATTATTGGCCTCGGTGCCGCCGCTGGTAAATACCACCTGCGAGGGATGTGCATTGACCAACGCCGCGACCTGCTGCCGCGCAACATCCACCGCCGCACGGGCAACCCGTCCGGACTGATGTCCGCTGGAGGCGTTGCCAAATTGCTCGCGTAAAAACGGCATCATGGCATCCAGCACCCGCCCATCCAGGGGAGTGGTTGCGTTGTAATCGAGGTAAGTAGACATGGTGCCAGGCAAACCCGTCAGATTACATCCCGGTTGCAGCTTGTAATGGGCTCTCAGTAGCGTCTTGCGCTTCTTTTTCCTGCGCGTAACCCAGTTGGCGCTCAGAGACCATCTTCACATGATCCTCTTGCACGAGATCACCCAAGGAAATGCCATTGAGAAAACCATGAATCTGATCGCTTAGCGAACACCAAAGTTTGTGTGTCAAACAGGCTTCGCCGTTTTGGCAATCGCCCTTACCGCCGCAACGCGTCACCGCCACTTTCTCATCAACCGCTTCAATAACCTGTGCCACGTTGATTTCATCGGCAGCGCGGCTCAGCCGATAACCACCACCCGGGCCGCGAGCACTGGACACCAGCTCTTGCTTGCGCAAGCGCGAAAACAGCTGCTCAAGATAGGACAGCGAGATTCCCTGTCGTTGGGAAATATCTGCCAGGGTAATAGGGCGATCTTTAGCATTGAGCGCCAAATCCAGCATGGCAGTAACGGCATAACGGCCTTTTGTTGTCAGTCTCATAATGTCACCTCATGTGATCTCAAGTCCTGCAAGAATTAAATATGCATGTAGGATATATGTATAAACTCGATGTCGCCAGCACTAAACATACTAAAATCATGGGAATTAAAAAGAAGCCTACAGAAGCAAGGTTTATGGGTCAAACCACAGCATCTGCAGGCGGCGCTGACACCATCAGAAAATCTCGCCGACACTAATTCCCGATCAATTTAGTCATCTATTATCTATATCCGACAGCTATAGTCAAGAAATAGTTTCACAGGAAATTATTTAGCAGAAAACAACAAAGAAACGGCTCCTCAACCTTTGAGGGGCACATTGATTTTGCGCCTTATTCGCTTGGCTTTTTGTGCACAGGCATATCCCCCGCCTCATCCAGATTGACCGGTTCATCGCTATCATCAATGCCGCAATCACTCAGGCTTGGCAGCTGAACGTCATTGAATTCCGCATCCAGTCGCTTGATAGACTCACACATGGAGGTCATTTTTCCCTCCATCACGTGCACATGGTCGAGCAGGCTGTTAATGGCGTTAGCCACCGGATCCGGCGCATCGCTGGTGGCACCGTAAGCATCGAAGCCTAGCTTTTTGGCGGTGGCATAACGCCGTTTTTCTTCACTGGAGGTTGGTTTGGCCGTCGCTTTCGCCATGCGCCCGGGCACACCCACCACCGTAGCGCCAGCCGGCACCTCTTTAACTACCACCGCATTGGAGCCCACTCGCGCCCCCTCGTGTAGCACAATGGGACCCAACACTTTCGCACCCGCACCCACCACGACATTATTTTCCAGCGTGGGATGGCGTTTGCCTTTTTTCCAACTGGTGCCACCCAGGGTCACACCGTGATACAGGGTGCAGTCGTCACCGATCTCCGCCGTTTCGCCAATCACCACACCCATTCCGTGATCGATGAAAAAGCGTCGGCCGATCTTGGCACCGGGATGAATTTCAATACCCGTCAGCCAGCGACCCAGCGACGAGAGCACCCGCGCCAACCAGCACAGATCCATGCTCCATAGATTGTGCGCAAGCCGATGAAACACCAATGCGTGCACCCCCGGATAGGTGGTTATCACCTCGAAGGTAGTGCGCGCCGCGGGATCGCGATCAAACACGCAGCGGATGTCTTCTCTAATATGGCTAAACATTTTTTTCGGTCTGTTGTTTCAGTCTTTAAGGTTAGTCCGGTTTACGTTTGGGCTGTTGTGCTGCGGTCAGAATGCCTCGCAGAATATTCATCTCTACTTCATTGAGGCGCGTACGATTAAATAAACGCCGCAGACGCTGCATCATGATACGCGGATTTTCCGGGTCAAGAAATCCGACAGTTTCCAGGGTCTGTTGCAGGTGCACATAAAAGCGTTCCATATCTTCGGCACTGGCCAGTGGCTCGACGCTCTCTTCGACCAGCTTCGTTTGTCCGCCCAGCGTCGCCATGCGCAGTTCGTAACTGAGCACCTGCACCGCCGCCGCCAGATTCAGCGAACTGTAATCTGCATTGGTGGGGATGTGCACCAGATGATGGCAACGCCCCAGCTCATCATTGGTCAGCCCCGAGTGCTCGCGGCCAAACACCAGCGCACATTCGATGCCCGCACTGCTCACCTCATTTAACACCTGCGCCGCACACTGCCGGGGATCTAGCAGCGGCACGGACAAATTGCGCAGCCGTGCGCTGGCGCCCATCGCCAGACTGCAACCGGTCAGCGCCTCGTCCAGGGTGTCGCAAACCGTGGCCTGTGCCAGCACATCATCCGCCCCCGAGGCGCGCGCCGTGGCATCCGCATGAGGAAATTGCTGGGGAGTCACCAGATACAACTGGCTCAGCCCCATATTTTTCATCGCCCGCGCCACCGCACCGATGTTGCCGGGATGGCTGGTATCCACCAGCACGACGCGCACCCGTGCTTTCAATAACGCTTGTTTGTTTGCCGTATCCAACATCGCGCACACCTTACTACACCTGCGTTGTGGCCGCCCATTCCTTCAGTAGGTTCAGGCTGACCCCTTAAATTATATTTTCCTATTCTATTGCGCGGACGGCGCTGGCAGGTAACGCCACAGCAGCAGTGCGATAAC
Source organism: uncultured Ectothiorhodospiraceae bacterium (assembly GCA_964645165.1). GTDB lineage: Bacteria > Pseudomonadota > Gammaproteobacteria > SZUA-152 > SZUA-152 > SZUA-152. The sequence continues at coordinate 3,200 of CAZXZI010000020.1, read as the reverse complement.
GACCAACGACAGTTGTCCCAACGCCATCCAATCAGGACGATGACCCAACAAAGGAACCGCCAGGCTGGCAATGAGCGCATTGCCCATCATCTGTACGAACCCCTGCATCGCTGAGGCGGCGCCGCGGTTTTGCGGAAAGCAGTCCAATGACAAGACCGTCATGACCGGCATGGCGATACCGATGCCAGTACTGTAAAACACCAGCGGTATGATGGTGGTCACCACCAACGGAGACAGGTACAGCGCCTGGGCAGTATTGAGCACAGCACCTAGCATCATCAACGTCAACGCCAGCATGACCGTTCGATCCGCGTGCCAACGATGTGCGAGGTGCCCGCTTAACCAGGCGCCGCTGATGAGACCGACGACCAGTGGCACAAACAAAATCCCAAAGTCATTGACATCCAGCTTCAGGAAATCAAACACGACTGTTGGCGCCCCGGCGATGTAGAGAAACATGCCACCGAAATAACAGGCAAGCATAAACACCAGCGACTGAAAGCGACGGTGTATCAGGATGTAGCCATAGATGCGGGCTACGTTTACCGGATGGAATGACTGACGCATCGACGTGGGCAGCGTTTCCGAAATCCACAGCAGGATCATCACCAACATCAGGGCGCTATAAAGTGCAAGAAAATAGAAAACACTGCGCCAGCCAAATGCTTCCTGCAACCAGCCGCCAAACATCGGCGCCACCGCCGGTGCCAGGGCAAACAACATCATGACCCGTGACATGGCGTGCTGCGCATCCTGCGGAGAATGCACGTCCCGAATCATGGTTCGCCCCGCCGCCAGACCACCACCTGCCGCAACGCCTTGCAGTAAACGGAAGAATAAAAAGCTAGCGTAGTCTCCCGCCAGAGCGCACCCAATAGAAGCAAACAGATATAACAACAATGTTGATATAACCACCGTGCGTCGCCCTAGCCTGTCTGACAACGGCCCCCATACCAATGTAGAAATGGCAAATGCCGCCAAATAAAACGCCATACTCTGGGTCAACAAGGCACGACTCACTTCGAATTCCGTTTCGATGGCCGGAAACGAGGGCAAATAGGTATCGATAGTGAAGGGACCGATCATCGTCAGCAGTGCAACAATCAGGGTCAGGTATTTGGGCGGTGTCTCGCTGTGGGCCACGGGTGCTTCGCTTCCATGTTTCAGTGCCTAAAAGAAGAAGGAGTATACAATCTTACAAGACTCGATTGCCCCCTACCCACCACCAATTCCTAGCAAAAACGCAACAGCAACACAGTCTGCGCCAAACCCTGTCCAACATCTCACCCCAGTCCAATCAGTCGCAATTTCCGGGTTTTTCTGCTAAAGTCGCGCGCCCGTTTAGCCGCAGTCTGCCAGCAGCCATTTTGGAAATACTGGTAAAGAATTGGAATAAAAGCCCATGCACCCCATCGTCAACATCGCCGTTCGCGCCGCCCGCCGCGCGGGCAACCTCATCGCCAGTGCCGTGGAACAGGTGGATCGTCTGGAGGTCACCGAAAAGGCCAGTAATGATTTTGTCACCGAGGTGGATCGCCAGGCCGAAGAGGCCATTATCGGCGTGATTCACGAGGCCTACCCCGATCACGGCATTCTCGGCGAAGAAACCGGTGAGCAGGCTGGCAAAAAAGACGGCGTAGACTTTCAGTGGGTAATCGATCCGCTGGACGGCACCACCAATTTCCTGCACGGCTTCCCGCAGTTTGCGGTGTCCATCGGCGTGCGGCACAAGGGGCGTCTCGAGCACGCCGTGATTTACGACCCCATGCGCCAGGAGCTATTTACCGCCTCCCGCGGTGGCGGTGCACAGCTCAATGACCGCCGCCTGCGCGTCACCACACGCAAGGGTCTGGAAGGCGCCTTACTGGGCACCGGTTTTCCCTTCAAGCAGCAGGAACACCTGGATGCCTATTTGGGCACCTTCAGGGCGTTGTTTCCGATGACTGCGGGCATTCGCCGCCCCGGTTCTGCAGCGTTGGATCTGGCCTACGTAGCCGCCGGCCGCCTCGACGGTTTCTGGGAGATTGGCCTCAATCCCTGGGACATGGCCGCCGGTGCACTGCTGGTGCAGGAGGCCGGTGGATTGGTGAGTGATTTTGGTGGCGGTGACGATTTTCTCAACACCGGTAACGTGGTCGCGGGCAATCCCAAGGTGTTCAAGGCAATTCTGCAGGCCATCCGTCCGCATTTGACGAAAAAACTCGCCAAATAAACCGGCACAGTCCCCTGCTGCATCTCGCTCTCCAGCCAAGCCGCTCAAGTTTTTCCTGTTTTTGCCGTTGTGAGTCCAGAACTGAGTTAGAAAAGGACACGCGCACAACGCGCAATAAACGCATGGCCAAGGGTATTCTCAAACAACTGAACCAATCACTGGAAATCACCGTGCGAGACAGCCTTGATGGGCTGGAAGATTTCACCCTGCAAGTAGCTTACGCCGCCAGTGGTGCACAATTTGAGATTCTTTCCATCGATATTGCACCGAGTAGCGAAAAGCACTCGCCTGCCAAACCCGCAGCACTTACACTGGTTGACACACCCGCTGCCGATGCCAGCGCCCAACCAACCAACCGTCGCCAACGACGCGCATAAAACCCATGGCCAAGATCACCGTCAACAAAGAAAATTTCAAAGTCGACGAGCGTGAGCTTGAACAAGGCTCGCTCAGCATTGGCCGTAACCACGACAATGCCCTACACATCGATGACTCAGCGGTAAGTAATCACCACGCACAAATCGTCACCGTGTTTGATTCTTCTTACGTGGAAGACCTGGGCAGCACCAACGGCACTTTCGTCAACGGTAAAAAAGTCAAAACGCATACTTTGCACAATGGTGACGTGCTCACCGTCGGTCATTACCAAGTATTGTTTCAAAACGAAAAAGCCAACCTGGCTCCCGATGCCAACGCCACTATGATGATTGGTGTCAGCCAGCTGGAAGAACTGACCCGAAAAGCCCGTCAAAAAGAAGCCGCGCAGGCATCAAAGGAAAAAGTGGCTACACAGTCAACTAACCGGCCACGCGTACCGGAAGGCGACGCAGAAAGCCGGCAAGTGAAGCCCCGGGTGCGGCGCGCCGCAGCCCTGGCCACTCGGTCGACCGTCGGTTCGTTCCTGCGTCGTCGACGTTTGCCAAACCTCGTCTGGACGAGGTCCAGACGAGGTCTTGAGGCCTGCTGCTCATCGAAGCCGTCGCGAAAC
>CAZXZI010000019.1:0-30805 GCA_964645165.1 uncultured Ectothiorhodospiraceae bacterium | reverse complement strand
AAGAAGTCGGCGCACTACTTTCTGACCCGGGCGTAATGTCGGATCAAAATCAGTTTCGCGAGTTGTCCAAAGAATATGCGCAAATCGACCCGGTGGTGAAGTGTTTCAAGGACTACCAATCCACATTAGATGACATCAGCGAAGCGGAATCATTACTCAAAGATGATGACCCCGAGATGCGCGAAATGGGTGAAGAAGAACTCAAAAGCGCCAAAGATCACCAGGAAAAACTGGAGCTTGAATTACAAAAATTATTACTGCCCACCGACCCCAATGATGATAGTAATACGTTTCTGGAAATCCGTGCAGGTACCGGCGGCGATGAAGCCGCACTGTTTGCCGGCGACCTGTTTCGCATGTATTCGCGCTACGCAGAAAATCGTCACTGGCAGGTTGAAATCATCAGCGAAAACCGGGGCGAGCACGGTGGTTACAAAGAAATAATCCTGCGCATCATCGGCCAGGGTGCCTACTCAAAACTCAAATTTGAATCCGGCGCACACCGCGTACAGCGTGTGCCGGAAACCGAATCACAGGGGCGCATACACACTTCTGCTTGCACGGTCGCTGTCATGCCAGAAATTGCCGAAGTGGAGAAAATTGAAATTAATACTGCTGACTTAAAAGTGGACACCTTTCGTGCCAGTGGCGCCGGTGGCCAGCACGTCAACAAAACTGACTCCGCGATTCGCCTCACCCATTTGCCCACCGGCACCGTGGTGGAATGTCAGGATGAACGCTCGCAACACAAAAATCGCGCGCGCGCCATGTCGCTACTACAAGCTCGCATCACCAGCGCCAAACGTGAAAAACAAGATGCCGAGCAGGCCGAAACAAGAAAATCACTGGTCGGCACCGGCGACCGTTCCGGGCGCATCCGCACCTATAATTATCCGCAGGGACGCATCACTGACCACCGTATCAACCTCACTTTATATAAACTCGATGAAGTAATGCAGGGCAACCTGGATCAGCTGATTGAACCGCTCGTGAACGAACATCAAATTATGCAGCTTGCGCAATTAAGCGACGAATAATAACTCACTGCACGCTTATTATTTTTTATACTGCCGCAACAAGTTAACAATATCTTCGGCAAAATTTGCCTTGGCCATTCTCAGCGCGGAAAGCCCATTGGCATTAGTGATATCGATTTTTACGCCGGCATCCAACAAATACTTCACAAGCCGAATGTTTCCGGACTGCACGGCAAACATCAGCGCGGTTTTGCCCTCCGCGTTCAGCGCGTCAATATTCGCGCCATTTTCCACAAGCAACTTCACCATCGGATAGAGGCCGTTCTGCGCCGCGATATGCAGCGGCAAGCCTTCGATGTCCGCCTCTACGTTCGCACCATGCCGTAGTAAAAACTGCGCCACGGGAACGCTCCCTTCCCGCACGGCCTTAATCAGCAGCCGCTCAAGGTCTTTTTCGTCGGGCTCAAGGGAAAGGTTTGCATTCAGAATCAGGCCTTGAATATTTACTGAATCTTTTTTTGCTGCCGGGCTGATGAACGTTTCATGCAACGCCTTATTAAGCGTTTCACTTACACCCGCCTTCAATAACGCCGCAACAATATCCACATACCCGTATCTCACCGCCAGCAGAAAGGCGGAATTCTGGTATCGATCCAGCACGTTCACTTTCGCACCAGACTGCAATAAAATATCCACCATGCCTGTATCGCCATATTTAACGGCCAGCATCAAGGGCGTATACCCGTCCCGGTCCGCACTATTCACCGTGATGCCGGACTGGAGCAGTAATTTCGCAACTGCGGCGTGTTTCGACTCAAGGGCATAATGCAGAGCAGTAGCATTAAACGAATCGAGCGCATCAATCGCAGCACCTTCATTCAACAACCGTTGCACTTTACTGATTTCACCTTGGCTGGCCGCACGCATCAGCCCGCTCACACCATCCACTTTCCCGCGCCGCGCCGAGGTCATTGTGAAGGATTGTTTGGCCGACTCGATAAGCTTGGCTATACCTTTGTGGCGACCATAGCTTTGAGCGTATCGTAAAGCATCCCTACCGCGCCCATCTTTCAATAAAGGATTTGCGCCACGAGACAGTAGCAATTCAACAATGCCCTCTCGCTTTTTTTCTACCGCATGCATCAATGCCGTTTTACCCACCCCATCAACTTCATCAATACTTGCGCCATTGTCCAGCAGAAAATCGACAAACTTTTCCTTACCCAAAGCCACCGCATGAATAAGTGGCGTGATTTTCTGGTACTCCAATGATTCCTGATTCACATCTGCCCCGGCCTCGACGAGCTGATGGGCAATTGCAAGTCGATCGCGGGAAATTGCCGACAACAGCGGAGTATCGCCATTCAACGTGCCGTTGATGTTTGCGCCACTCAAAATAGCGGCGCGCGCTCCGGCTTCGTTTGCCGCCAGAATGGAATCCATCAGCTTGCTCAACATGCCCGGCAGAACGTAATAACACGGCATTGAGATGCTATCGAAATACGACTGATCAATCGTCTCTGTTGCGCAGGCCCAATTAAGCCCCCCTGCTGAATAGCCCCCCATAGTAGACGGCGTTAAAATGATTGAGCTGTCTTTTTTCAACGCGTTGTTATAGGTAATGGTGATCTTTCCACCCAACGACACTTCGATACTTTTCACTGAACGTCCAGCAAATGAATCCGGGGACGGTAAGCCGAGTTCGGCATTGTTGACAGGGAAGTCACCTTGCATGGCATAGAACTCAACAACCTGCATCTTTACCGGCGTTGCCTTCGCCAAGCCCTCCATGATATGCGCAGCAGTCAGCAGCTCTCGTCCTTTGATGGACGTATAAAACTCATAACCCGCTAGCACAAGAACCAGAATAAAGATCGGCGACAATATTAACCGTTTATGCATCAATCAATACACCCAGCCGGTGGCAAATCTAAAAACCAACAACATATCAATCAAGCTTGTTGGCCTGCTTTCTCAACTTACCGAGATTTCGCTGGCCGGCACTAATCTTTCTATCATGTGGACGCATACATTTTTTCCATGCAGACTTTTTCGCGTTATATTTTGCATTTGCATAATCCTTGGGCTCAAATCCACAGTCCTGATGCGCCGCATCAAGTGCCGCCTGGTAATTAACCTTCGCCCCTTTTAGATCGTGCGCCACTTCCTGCTTGACGTCTGAATATTTTGTTTTTTGCCGATCAGCCCAAGCAATCGCACAACGATATTCCTTTATTCTTCGGGCAGTCTGCTTTCTTTCTTTGCTCGCACTATCAATATAGGAAATGTTAGTGCTGCTACGACTCGAGTACTTTTGGTTCCGACGAGTTTTATCACCCAATCTACGAAGCTGACTTGTCAACGATTCCTCGCTCTGCCGCAGCGACTTTCGCCACGACACAGCTCGATCACCCAACCCCAACAGCATTCTTTTTGGCTCATACAACGGGCCAGGTAGTTTCATGTCCCCGCAATAGGCATAATCACCTTTGCGATTCACAGGAATTGAACTGCCAGCAGATTTTTCTTTAACTGCCTTCGGATCCTTGAGCTGGTTTTTTTGTGGAGGGATCTGGCTATAGTGCGTTTGTCCATTTTTGTCGACCCACTTGTATAATTTTCCTGACCACGCTGGCGATGACGTCACAATGGCAATAAAACAAACCATACTAATGCTCAAACCAACAAAATATCTCTTACTTAAAAAGGACACAATAAATACTCCATGCTCGCACTTTATTAAAGGGTCGACTAATTGCGGATATTACCTTGTGCGCTGCTATTTCACCCACTCTAGGCACCATTGACCACCCAATGACAATCGAACTGACCATTTCACATACCCTGCAACTTGCACAGCAAGCACTCTGCGAAATCAGTACAAGTGCGCACAGCGATGCCGAAATTCTTTTAGTGCACACGCTTGTTTGCACACGCACCTATCTGCGCACTTGGCCACAACGTACCCTTACTATCGAACAACATGCGCAATTCCTGAAGCTGTTAAACCGGCGACTGAGCGGTGAACCCATCGCCTATCTCACCGGCCAACGAGGTTTCTGGGACATGACGCTGACGGTTTCCCCCGACACGCTGATCCCCCGCCCGGAAACGGAGACGCTGGTCGAACTGGCGCTGGCAAAAATTCCACTCGATGCCGCGTGGCATATCGCTGACCTCGGCACGGGTAGCGGCGCAATCGGCTTGGCCATTGCCCGCGAACGACTCCATTGCCAGATCATCGCCACGGACATCTCACCCGCTGCTCTGGCCATTGCCCACCGCAATGCCGAGCAACACAGGGTCAAGAACATTACTTTTGCCGAAGGCCCCTGGTGTGCACCCCTGGCTAACGCCCAATTTGAAATGATCGTCAGCAACCCACCTTACATTCATCCCGATGACCCGCACCTGCAACAGGGCGACCTGCGCTTTGAGCCAGCCACTGCGCTACAGTCTGGTTTGGACGGTCTGGCGGACATCCGCACGATTTGCGCAGAAGTCCGCCAGCATCTGCGCCCGCCCGGCTGGCTGTTGCTGGAACACGGTTATGATCAAGGCTCAGCAGTACCTGCCATTTTACGTGAACTGGGATTTCAGCAAATCAGCACTGAACAAGACCTGGCACAGCATGATCGTGTCAGCCTGGGAGCCTGGACGGGGTAAACATCCACAGCCTAAAACCGTAGAATTTTCTCAGTAACCGGGCTAGGATCAGGGTATGGATTCGCTCACTACCGATTTCATCAAGACTCGGGAGATCCACTTTCGCAATGTGGATCCGCACAGTAATGATGCCCGCGAAGCCATGCGTTTACTCTTGGGAGTGCGAGGCATTGGGGAAATCCGGGCACTAACGAATGACTGCATCCAGATCAGTTACGACATTCGCCAGGTCACATTGCAAGCGCTCGAAGCTGCGCTGGTCGAGGTCGGCTTTCACCTGGACAATAATCTGCTGGTCAAAATGAAGCGTTCCCTGTTTTATTACACGGAAGAAACACAGCTGATGAACCTGGGTTATCAACACGACCAGGCCAGCTCCACGCTGGACATCTTTGTGAGCTGCTACCAGCAGCGCGAACACGGCTGCCGTGATGAACGCCCAGAGTACCTGCGGCATTATTCCTGATTGGTCGCTTTTCCACCAAGCATAGATACCCTTGCGGCTGCTTTACCCGCGACAACCATTGCCCGCTCGATTACGGCATAATCACCCCATGAACGATGACCAACTGCTGCGGTACAGCCGCCAAATCATGCTGCCCCAAATGGACATCGCGGGACAGCAGCGTCTATTGCAATCCCATGCGCTAATCATCGGCCTCGGCGGCCTTGGCTCGCCCGTGGCCATGTACCTGGCCGCGGCGGGTGTGGGGCAACTGACCCTGGCCGATTTTGACACTGTGGATCTATCCAATCTGCAGCGGCAAATCATTCATCGTCACGCAGACATCGGCCGCACTAAAGTGGAGTCAGCTGCGGACACGCTGCGGGCGCTGAACGCGGAAATCCAGATCAATACACTCAACCAGAAGCTCACTGACGATTCACTCGCTCATGCCATTCAGCAGGCCGACATCGTCATCGATGCCAGTGATAACTTTGCCACGCGCTTTGCCCTCAACCAGGCCTGCGTTAATAGCCACACACCACTGATCTCCGGTGCAGCCATGCGCATGGAAGGACAGGTGACGGTGTTTCCCAATACACCCGGCGGTGATGCCCCCTGCTACCGTTGCCTTTACGACGATATCCCCGAAGCCGAGGCACGCTGCAGCGAAACCGGCGTATTGGCACCCGTAGTGGGCATCATCGGCAGTATTCAAGCCACCGAGGCCATCAAACAACTCAGCGGATTGGGCACTACCCTGGCCGGCCGAATATTGACCCTGGATGCCAGCACCCTGGAATTTCGTGAGATTCGCCTACGCCGTGATCCGCAATGCCCGGTGTGCAGCTCGTCTGGAGCCAGCCCCACAGGGGCATAAGTTGTTGAGAGTAAAGGAATTGACCGAGCCTGACTTTCACTAAATACTGGAGAGAGTCTAGATTCGTCCGATAAACCAGGAATGCGCCGGTCATTGTTTTTACGGCCACCTGGGTGGTGACGACAGCCGTAAAATAATATTGAAAACCATGCTGTTAGCCTATTGTTGACAGCAAGCCGGCAAAGTTTGAAGGGGGCTGGACATGAGAAAACTTCACCGCATCGCGGGCGCGTGCCTGTGCATGATATTCGCCGTTTCGCCAACAATGGCATCATCTACTGGCGACACCACCAATCAGGACAACGACAATGCACTGATGGGTGCCGGCGCGCATTTTGCGTGGATTCTGTTTGACGCCATCCAGGATGACCTGGAAGCCAAAACCGGCCGCCGCACCATTTTATTCGGCGAAAACTCTATGTTGGGTGTTGGCTGCAATGCCGGCATCAAGGCCGCCAAACAAGGCGCCAAGGGGCGTGAAACCTTCGGCTTTGTTTGTTGCCCACTCAGCGATGAAGAAATCGAAAAAGAACAGCTCGTCGTTTATCCGCTAGCCAAAGAGCCCATCCTGATACTTACTCACAAAGACAACCCGGTGAACAACCTCAGCGCCGACCAGGTGCGCGCCATTTTCCGCGGTGATCTGGTTAGCTGGGCGGACGCCGATGGGCCGGACAAACCCATCGTGGTGGTCACCCGTCTGCACTGCAAAAAACGACCCGGCCACTGGAAAACCATCTTGCCCGATGCCAAGGAATTCCGACAGGAACGACTGAATGTGAAAAGCGCCGCGGCCATGGTGCAGCGGGTAGGTGATTTCACGGGCGCCATCGGCCACACAGGTGCCACCTGGAAATTCAAGGATGAAGATAAGATCAAAGTCATCACTATAGATGGTTACAAACCCACGGCAGAAAACCTACGTAACGGCAAATATCCCTTTTACCGCCAGCTCTCTGCTATCACTAACCGCAGCCCATCACCAGATGTGGTCAAACTCATTCATGAGGCGCAAACTGGCAAAGCCTTTCGCAAGGTCGCCAAGCGATACGAGCTGTTACCGATGAACCCGGAGCAGAAATGAAAAGTGTATTAAGCTTGTACAATAGATAACGTAAAAAATGCTAAACACCTATCGCGCACGCCTGTTTTTTTACAGCATCTTACTCACCGTATTTTTGGTGGCGACGCTGTCGTATTCCTATATTTATTCCCGCGATGTCATCCTCGGCCAGGCCGACACCAATATTGCCAACACCGCCCGACTACTCACCGGCAACATTGAAATGGAAGAAAACGAACTCTTGCATTACGCAGAAGTCATTCGCGACGATCCGCGCATTAAGGAATACATGTTTATGGTCACCAAGGTTGGCGCGGAGGCAAATGCGCTACGCCAGCTTTTTGAACGTAACTTCGGCTGGCTGCCAGTGGAACGCTTTGTTTTCATCGACCTGGATGGACGCTCACAAATCGACACCGGCCCGGATGCCAAAAATTCTGATCTCGCCAATGCCTTGCAAGAACACCTGCGCTATTCGCAAAACGAAATTTTCTACTCACAGGGAAGCGCTGGCCTGGAACTGATTGCCTGGGCGCCTATTTCTTACCAGGGCACCCCGTTGGGCGCAGTGGCCGTTACCCACATACTTAATAGTGGCTGGCTCTCTCAATACCAAACGTATAGCGGCGGACATTTGTTCATCGAAAAAAACAATCTCGTCCAACTCAGCACTCTGCCAAAAAGCGAAGGCAAAACATTTCTCCCTCATGGGGATAGCCTCATATTAAACGGTGAAATTTTTCAGGTACGACCCATCGCTCTCTCCGGCGAAGGCATGAGCTCGCCACACCTTTGGTATGGCATTTCCGAAGGCGAGTTTCTGATTCAATTAAAACACCACAGCCAGATTATTTTTATGCTCGCCTCCTTGGGCGGCCTGGCCATCTTGATCATGGGTTTCATGATTGTGCGTAATTTCAATCGACCTTTAAAACAATTAATGCAAATCACCCGTGCAGTGACACAGGGTGCGCTACCGATAATGGACAAAGCCGTGGAGACCAATGAAATCGACACCCTGTCCAACCGTTTTTCCGACATGTTGCAAAGCCTGCGTGAGAAACAGGAGGAGGTTGACCGTGCTCACAAACGATTGGAGGAATCTGCCATTACCGATTCTCTGACTGGCTTACACAACCGTCGTTATCTCAAACAAATCTTTCCCAAGTTATTTGCGCAAACGCAACGTGAAAAACACCGTCTCAGCGGACTTATGCTGGATCTCGATCACTTTAAGCGCGTTAACGACCGCTACGGTCATCTCGCAGGTGATCAATGCCTTATTCAATTGGGGGACATACTCAAGGAATCATGCCGTGCCAGCGACTACATCTTTCGCATGGGGGGAGAAGAGTTTCTCATTCTGAGCTTGAACGATACCACTCTTGGGGGTGAACTGCTGGCCGAGAAAGTGCGCAACGCTCTGGCAAAGAACCCGGTGATGTACAAACAGGCACTCATCAACATGACGGCGAGCATCGGCGTCGGCATCACCGAAAACGAAATGGATGCTGAAACCGCATTAACCAGCCTGCTCTTCCATGCCGACAAGGCCTTGTACGCCGCAAAAAACAAAGGCCGCAATCAAGTGGTTATTTACAGCAGCATGAAAGAATCATCACCAATGCACAGCACGGCATCCAGATAACTCAAACCTGCGCCGCCAGTAAAAACTAACCGCTCAGTTTTTGTTTAAGCAAATCGTTGACCTGCTGCGGATTAGCTTTACCCTGCGTTGCCTTCATCACCTGGCCTACAAAAAACCCAAACAGTTTATCTTTGCCGCCGCGGTACTGTTCCACCTGCCCCGGGTTGTTGGCGATAATCTCATCGATGATCGGTTCAATGGCACTGGAATCGGTGATCTGTTTCAGTCCCTTGGCCTCGATCACCGTATCGGCATCGCCCTCGCCCTGCCACATGGCATCGAACACTTCCTTGGCAATCTTGCCAGAGATAGTGTTGTCCTTGATGCGCTTAATCATACCGCCGAGCATTTCTGCATTTACAGGACTGTCCGTAATTTCCTGCCCCGCTTTGTTCAATGCCCCAGTCAATTCGCCAGTCACCCAGTTGGCTGCCAGCTTAACTTCGCCACCGGCCACATTTATCACTAACTCAAAGTAGTCGGACAAGGCCCGACTCGCGGTCAGCACTTCAGCATCGTAACTACTAAGAGAAAGCTCATCCATAAACCGCTGTTTTTTCTCGCCGGGCAATTCGGGCAAGGTCGCTCTCACCTCATCCAGAAAACTTTCTTCAATGACCACAGGCAACAGATCCGGATCCGGGAAATAACGGTAATCGTTGGCTTCTTCCTTGCTGCGCATGGAACGTGTTTCATTTTTGTCGGAATCGTAAAGACGTGTTTCCTGCACAACTTTGCCGCCGCCTTCGATGACATCGATTTGCCGCTCTACTTCGATGTCGATGGCCTTCTCTACAAATCGAAACGAGTTAATATTTTTTAACTCGGCACGCGTGCCGTATTCTTTTTGCCCCACCGGGCGCACCGACACATTGGCATCACAACGAAATGATCCTTCCTGCATATTCCCGTCACAGATTTCCAAATACTGCACCAATGAATGAATTTTTTTCATATACGCAACTGCTTCTTTGGCAGAACGCATGTCCGGTTCGGAAACAATTTCCAGCAATGGTGTACCCGCACGATTGAGGTCAACGCCCGTCATACCCTGCAAATTGCCGTGCATGGATTTACCCGCATCTTCTTCTAAGTGCGCGCGGGTAATTCCCACTATTTTAGTAGAGCCATCCTCAAGTTCGATCTCCAGCTCACCCGTTTCAACGATAGGCAATTCCATCTGACTGATTTGGTAGCCCTTGGGCAGGTCGGGATAAAAATAATTCTTACGCGCAAATACAGAGCGTCGCGACACATTAGCGCCAATGGCCAAACCAAACTTGGCGGCCATGCGCACCGCTTCTTTATTCAAGACAGGCAACACACCCGGCAAACCCAAATCCACCGCGCAGGCTTGTGTATTCGGTTCCGCACCATAGGCGGTGGACGCACCGGAAAATATCTTACTTTTGGTGGCGAGTTGGGCGTGGATTTCCAGCCCGATCACAACTTCCCATTGCATATTCATTAGTCTCTAGTTATGAGTATCGAGTGACGAGGTGTTAGCTACTAGGCGCTGATCATGTAGGATGGGCACCACCCACCGGCATAACTTAAACACGGCCTTTTGTGGGCAGTGCCCACCCTACTCTGCTGCTTTCCTAGCTCCCAGTGACCAGGAACGAGTTACTCGAACCCCTGCGGGGCTCGAAGATGCCACTCGGTGTTCAGCTGGAATTGATGCGCCACATTTAACAAACGTGATTCATCAAAATAATTGCCAATAATCTGCAGCCCAACGGGCATGTCACCCTTGCCTCCAGCAACAAAGCCGGCAGGGATCGACATGCCGGGCAGCCCCGCCAGGTTAGTGGCAATGGTGTAAATATCCGACAAATACATACTCACTGGGTCACTGGCTTTGGCGCCCAGTTTAAAAGCCACGTCGGGCGCGGTGGGGCCCATGATCACATCCACCTTTTCAAAGGCTTGTTTAAAATCATCACTGATGAGTTGGCGCAACTGCTGTGCTTTTAAATAATAGGCATCGTAATAACCAGCCGACAGCGCGTAGGTACCAATAATAATGCGACGTTTTACTTCCGCGCCAAAACCCTCACCACGCGAGCGCGTGTAAAGGTCTTCCAAGTCTTGCGGCTCTTCGCAGCGATAACCAAATCGCACGCCATCAAAACGTGACAAATTCGATGAGCACTCCGCGGGAGCCACCACATAATAAGTGGGCACTGACAAATGCGAGTTAGGCAGACTGATTTCTATCAGTTCCGCGCCCATGTCCTGATATTGTTTGATCGCGGCATCCACCACCGCACCCACCCCGGCATCCAATCCTTCGCCAAAATATTCTTTGGGCAGACCGATTTTCAACCCTTTCAAGTCCGTGTTCAGTTCTGCTGTGTAATCCGGCACATCACGTTCAACACTGGTGGAATCCCGCTCGTCGAAACCAGACATAACACTAAGTAGATACGAACCGTCTTCCGCACTGCGGGTCATCGGCCCTGCCTGATCAAGACTGGAGGCAAAGGCGATCATGCCGTAACGCGACACCCGGCCGTAGGTGGGCTTGATACCAGTGATGCCGCACAGCGCCGCGGGCTGGCGAATCGAACCGCCGGTGTCCGTGCCCGTGGCGATAGGTGCCAGACGCGCGGCCACCGCCGCGGCGGAACCGCCGGAAGAACCGCCGGGTACGGTCTGCGTATCCCAGGGATTTTTCACCGGACCATAAAAAGACGTTTCGTTGGACGAGCCCATGGCAAACTCATCCATGTTGGCTTTGCCCAGCATGGGCATGCCCGCCGCCTTGCACTTGGCCACCACGGTGGCATCGTAGGGCGAAATAAAATTATCCAGCATTTTTGAACCACAGGAGGTCTTTACACCCTCGGTGCAAAAAATATCTTTGTGAATCAGTGGAACGCCGGTAAGCAATCCAGCGTTACCTGCCTGACGTGTTTTATCGGCAGCCTGCGCTGCGGCCATGGCTTCGTCCACCGTCACCGTCACCAGCGCATTAAGCCCGGAATTGTGCGTTTCGATGCGATCAAGATAGGCCCGCGTTAATTCGACAGACGAAAATTCGCCGCTGGCCAAGCCCTGGGATAGTTCTGCAATGGATTTGTTGTGCATTGTTAATTCAGAGAAAAGAGTGAAGGGAAAAGAAAAAGTAAAAAACCGACGCCTTCACTTTCCTCTTTTATCCGGCCTCTTTCGTCTGCCTTTATTCAATAACTTGGGGAACCAAAAACAGACCGGCTTCCACCTGCGGAGCATTAGCCTGAAGTTGTTCGCGTTGATTGGTTTCTGTGACTTCGTCGGTGCGCAGGCGCTGCTGGGCATCCAGCGGGTGCGCCATGGGCGCCACACCATGGGTATCCACTGCAGACATTTGCTCCACCAGTTCGAGGATATTGGACAGGTTACGCGCATAGTCTGGCACATCGGCATCATTGATGCCAAGCCGGGCAAGATGGGCGATTTTTTCGATGTCGTCTTTATCTAAGGACATGCTGAAATCTCTAAAAATGACTAAATATAAAAACACAAACAGAGCTGTGCAAAAAAGAGTGAAGAATTTAGCACAAATGCCCCCGCGCCCAAAGCCCTGCGACGCAAACATGGCGCGGGATTAACACAGGGCAACTTGCTGAAACCCCCCGGCATTGCTACATTAGCGGAAATTTACCATGACCGTTTCGCAACTGACCCACGGCCAAGGCCAGGTCAGAAAAAATCGACACGGAACTCCTGCGCTGCTGGCGCGCAATTTAGCAACAACAAGAGCGACCAAAATTACGATGTTTGCACGAATCCGCGGCCTGTTTTCCAACGACCTGTCCATTGATCTGGGGACAGCCAATACGCTCATTTACGTGAAGGGACAGGGCATCGTGCTCAACGAACCCTCCGTGGTGGCCATTCGCATGGAGCGCGGCACCGGCAACCCGAAAAATATCGCCGCCGTGGGCGTCGAAGCCAAGCGCATGCTGGGTCGTACACCGGGCAATATTCAGGCGATCCGCCCATTGAAAGACGGCGTGATAGCCGACTTTACGGTCACCGAAAAAATGTTGCAGCATTTTATCCACAAGGTACATACCGACAAATTCAAATTTTTCCACCCCAGCCCACGCGTGCTGGTGTGTGTGCCCTGCGGCTCAACCCAGGTGGAGCGCCGTGCGATTCGCGAATCCGCCGCCGGTGCCGGTGCGCGTGAGGTGTATCTCATCGAAGAACCCATGGCTGCGGCCATTGGCGCCGGCCTCCCTGTGAGCGAGGCCAGCGGCTCTATGGTGCTGGACATCGGCGGAGGTACCACGGAAGTGGCAGTGATCTCGCTCACTGGCATCGTCTATTCTGCCTCGGTGCGCATCGGTGGTGACCGTTTCGACGAAGCCATTATCAATTACGTGCGCCGCAACTACGGCACGCTGATCGGTGAATCCACCGCGGAGCGCATCAAAGAAGAGATCGGCAACGCCTACCCAGGCGATGAAGTGCGCGAAACCGAAGTTCGCGGCCGCAATCTGGCCGAAGGCATTCCGCGCAGCTTCACCCTGAACAGCAACGAAATTCTCGAGGCCCTGCAGGAACCCCTGTCCGGCATAGTCAGCGCCGTGAAAACCGCGTTGGAGCAAACCCCACCGGAACTGGGCGCGGACGTGGCCGAACGCGGCCTGGTGCTCACTGGCGGCGGTGCGCTGCTTAGAGATCTGGATCGCCTGCTGATGGAAGAAACCGGCCTGCCGGTAATCATTGCCGAAGACCCGCTCACCTGTGTGGCCCGTGGTGGCGGTCGGGCGCTGGAAATGATCGACGAGACCGGCACCGACGTCTTCACTACTGAGTAAAGCGTCACTGAGTAGCGTTTTCTTTCGGCACACTTCCGAGCAAAACAAAAAGTGTGAAGAGCGCGAAGGAGAAAGGAATCTCTGATTGGGTCATTGGCGAAAAAGATTGAGAATCAAAATGTTCAAATTCAAGGCGCGAATCTTCGCAATAGCCGCCTATTGCGAAGATTCGCACCGAAGAAGTTGAGCATTTTGGGCTCAAGATTTTCGTTTATGACCTAGCTGGAGGTTCCAAAATAAAACCGTTATTCACACAAGGCCCTTCCATTACTACCCGGCTTGTGGCGCTGGTCATCCTCTCCTCGACAATGATGGCCCTGGATCACCGCCAAAACCATCTCGAAGGCATTCGCAGCGGACTCTCTCTTCTGATTTATCCACTGCAATACATCATCAATTTGCCCATCGCCGCGACCCGCTGGGTGGACGACGGCCTTTCCAGCCGTGAGACCCTGCAGGAGCAAAATGACCGACTCAAGCTTCAGCAAACCCTGTTCAAGGCACGCCTGCAAACTCTGCAATCCCTAAAAGCTGAGAATCAGCGCCTGCGCGAACTGCTGCAATCGTCAAAAAAGGTCAGCGAGCGCGTGCTGATTGGCGAGTTGCTGTCGGTAGATCTCGAACCCTTCACCCGGCAGATTGTGATTAACAAAGGCAGCCGCAACGACGCCTATTTGGGTCAACCGCTCGTAGACGCCGAAGGCGCCATGGGGCAAATCGTCCACCTTGGCCCGTTTTCCAGCACGGCCATGTTGATTACCGACGCCAACCATGCCATTCCCGTGCAGGTGAACCGCAATGGTCTGCGCGCCATCGCCCTCGGTACCGGGGCACCCGACAAACTGAACATCCCTTATTTGCCGATCAGTGCCGACATCGTCCAGGGCGACCTGCTCACCACCTCCGGACTGGGTGGTCGTTTCCCGGCAGGGTATCCGGTGGCCATGGTGACCAGCGTGATTAAAGATCCCACCCTGCCCTACGCCGTCATTACCGCGATGCCCACCGCGCAGCTGGAACAGGCACGCGAAGTGCTGCTGTTGTGGCCTGGACAAGCCACGATAAACCAACCCCCGGCAAAAACTGAGAAGTCTGAAACGAAATCCGCCACCGCACCCACCACGGCAACGCACCGAACCAAGCAAAAGGCCGCCTCACCGTGAGCGCTCTCCCATGTCCACAAACATAGCCCGGCACCACGGCGGCCTTACCCTGCTGCTCACTTTCGTGGCTGCGCTGATGCTACAAATGTTGCCCCTGCCCGACTGGGCGCAAACCCTGCGCCCAGACTGGGTGGCGCTGGTACTGATTTACTGGTGCATCGCCCTGCCCGAGCGCATCGGTGTCGGTTATGGCTGGCTGGCCGGGCTGATGCTGGACGTGGCTCAAGGTAGCCTGCTAGGACAGAATGCCCTGGCGCTGGCCGTGATGGCCTACCTGGCCATTCGTCTGCACCAGCGTATTCGCTTGTTTCCGCTCTGGCAGCAAGCAGTTAGCGCACTACTGCTGGTCAGCCTGCACCTGATGCTAGTGCTGTGGATCAAAGGTGCCACCGAACAATCGTCTGAAACCTGGGCCTACTGGCTGTCGTCACTGACCAGCATGCTGGTCTGGCCACCCATGTTTCTCATCCTGCGCGGCCTACGCCGAGCCTATCGTGTTCGCTGAACTCGCCGCCACAATGAGTTTCTAAGGTTTTTCCATGGTTTCACACTCCACACTCAAAGATCACTTTCGCGAAACCCGCCTGTTCACCAGCCGCGCCGTTCTCGCCCTGCTGCTGGCCGTCGCGCTGCTGATCCTGCTGCTGGTGCGATTGTTTGATTTGCAGGTGCTGCAACACGACAAGTACTCCGTGCTGTCTGACAAAAACCGCGTGCACATTCGCGCCGTTCCACCCACCCGAGGATTGATTTACGATCGCAACGGCGCCCTGATGGCCGAAAATCTGCCCAGCTTTCAACTGGAGATCACCCAGGAACGCGTCGAGGACATGGATGCCACCATCGCCGAGCTGCGCAAACTCATCGACATCAGCGATGAAGACATCGCCCGATTCAAAAAACGCCTGACACGTAGCCAACGACACAAACCCATTGCACTGCGCAGTCAGCTTTCCGATATGGAAGTGGCGCGTTTTGCCGTCAACCGCTATCGCTTTCCCGGCGTCGATACCGTTGCCCATCTTTACCGACACTATCCCTTTGCTGGCCGGGGCGTGCATGCGATGGGTTACGTGGGACGTATCAGCGAGCAGGAATTGCAGCGCATCGACACTGCCAATTACGAGGGTACGGAATTTATCGGCAAAACCGGCGTGGAGAAATTTTACGAAGACCTGCTGCACGGCGAAGTGGGGGTGGAACAGGTGGAGACCAACGCCCAGGGACGTACCCTGCGCGTGCTAGATCGCACTCCGCCGGTACCTGGCCTCAACCTGTATCTCAGTCTGGACATTGAGATGCAGCGCATCGCCGAAACCGCCTTTGGCGACAACAATGGTGCCCTGGCTGCCATCGACCCCACCGATGGCAGCGTGCTGGCGCTGGTGAGCATGCCCACCTTCGACCCCAACCTGTTCGTGGGCGGGATCGACAGCAAAACCTACGCCGCGCTGCAAAACTCCCCGGATCAACCCATGTTCAACCGAGCCCTGCGTGGCCGTTACCCGCCTGGCTCCACCATCAAGCCGTTCATGGGCCTGGCCGGACTAGAGTACGGCCTCATCGACCCGAATGTTTCCACTTATTGCCAAGGCTGGTACATGCTGGACGGTGACGATCGGAAATATCGCGACTGGAAAAAGATCGGTCACGGCTCGGTGAATCTCACTAAGGCCATCGTGGAATCCTGCGATGTGTACTTTTATGATCTGGCCTTGACCCTGGGGATTGATCGCATCTCCCAATTCCTCGAGCCCTTCGGCTTCAACGACCTCACCGGCATCGATACCAGCGGCGAACTGGCCGGACTGGTGCCCTCCCGCCAGTGGAAACGCCAGACCAGGCACCAACCCTGGTACCCCGGCGAAACCCTGATCACCGGCATTGGCCAGGGCTTTTTCCTGTCCACGCCATTAGGGCTGGCTGCGGCTACCGCTACCCTGTCGCGCTACGGCAACCAACTGCGCCCACGTATGGTGGCCGCCACAGAAGATCCGGACAGTCAGGAAATCGTCGGACTGCCTGCCGTACCCAATATCGCGGTGCCCATGGTCGACCGAGCCAACTGGGACTACATCATTCACGCTATGACCCAAGTGGTGCACAGCGTCCACGGCACCGCACGGCGCATCGGCCGCGGCGCAAAATTCAAAATTGCCGGCAAAACTGGCACTGCGCAGGTATTCGGCATCAAGCAGGACGAAAAATACGTGGCCAAAGACATCGCCAAAAAACTGCGCGATCATGCCTTGTTCGTGGGTTTTGCCCCGGTGGACAACCCACGCATCGCGGTGGCGGTGATCGTGGAAAACGGGGGGAGCGGCGGCGCAGTGGCAGCACCCATTGCGCGCAAGTTAATGGATTATTATTTGAACCAGGTGCTAGTCTCGCCACCCCAAGCCCAAAGCACGAAAGAAGGGAAGCCGTCGTGAGTCTATTTGAAGCCCGTGCAGAGGTGCTGCGCACCAACCGCCGTGATCTGGCCGAAACCCTGCACCTGGATACCCCGCTGCTGATTTGCCTACTGGCGCTCTCGGCCATCAGCCTGTTTGTATTGTACAGCGCCAGCGGACAGAACATCGACGTCATCTGGCGTCAGGCGGTACGCCTGGGAGTGGCCTTTTTGATCATGCTGGCGCTGGCGCAATTGAATCCCGCGTCACTCAAGCGCTGGACACCCTGGCTGTTCGGACTGGGTATCTGCCTGTTACTGGCAGTGCTGTGGTTCGGCGAAACCGGCAAGGGCGCGCAGCGTTGGCTGGATCTGGGCGTCTTCCGTTTCCAACCCTCGGAAATGATGAAACTGGCCGTGCCCATGATGGTGGCCTGGTATCTTAGCGACCAGCCGCTACCGCCCACCCTAAAACGGCTTTTTGTGGCCTGCCTGTTGATTGTGGTGCCGACGCTGCTCATCGCCAAACAACCGGATCTGGGCACCGCCTTGCTGGTGGCTAGCGCCGGCGTGTTTGTACTGCTGTTCTCCGGTATTTCCTGGCCGCTGATCTTCGCCTCCGGCGCCGTGCTGGCGGCCAGCGCGCCGGTGCTGTGGCACTTTATGCATGACTATCAGCGACAGCGGGTGCTCACTTTCCTCAACCCGGAGGCCTCACCACTGGGCGCCGGTTATCACATCATCCAGTCCAAAATCGCCATCGGTTCCGGTGGCCTGTACGGTAAAGGCTGGCTCAATGGTACCCAATCTCAGCTTAATTTTTTGCCCGAGCGCTCCACTGATTTTATCTTCGCCGCCTATGCCGAGGAATTCGGCCTGTTCGGCATCCTGCTCCTGCTGGCAGTGTATCTACTGGTGATCATGCGCGGCCTACTCATCGCCGCTCAGGCGCAGGACAGCTACACCCGCCTGCTGGGTGGTAGCCTGATCATGACCTTTTTTATCTATATTTTTGTCAACATTGGCATGGTCACCGGCCTGTTGCCGGTGGTTGGCGTACCGCTGCCGTTAATCAGCTACGGTGGCACATCCATGGTGACCCTGATGGCCGGTTTCGGTATCCTCATGTCCATTCACACACATCGCAAACTATTGCCACGATAACTTGTCGCACCGATAGCCCGAACCACAAATACGAGTCCTCCATGCCCACACTTTATTTGCCCACACTGTTCGTTGCCCTGTTTTGCCTATTGAGTTTCCCTGTGGCTGCCGCCACCGCGTTAGCCGAGCAGGATGTCAGTACACGTGCTGATGCACAGCAATTCATCGGCGAGATGGTGAAAAAGCACGGCTTCGATAAAAACAAACTCGACGCTTTATTCAAAAAGGTCGAGCTTAAGCAAAAAATTATCGACGCCATCACCCGTCCAGCGGAAGGCAAACCCTGGTTCCAATATCGGCCGATTTTTGTCACCAAAACCCGCATTAACGAGGGCGTCAGCTTTTGGAACAAAAACCAGGCCACCCTGGAACGGGCAGAAAAAGAATTCGGTGTGCCACCAGAAATTATCGTTGCCATCATCGGCGTCGAAACCCGTTACGGGCGACACAAAGGCGGCTACCGGGTGATGGATTCATTATCCACGCTGGCCTTTGAATACCCCAAACGCAGCAAATTTTTTCGCGGTGAGCTGGAAAACTACTTATTGTTAGCCCGCGAAGAAAAACTCGATCCTCTCAGCGTGAAAGGCTCTTACGCCGGCGCAATGGGCAAGTCGCAATTTATTTCCAGCAGTTATCGCAACTACGCGGTAGATTTTGACGGCGATGGCAAACGTGATTTATGGGACAACACAGCCGATGCCATTGGCAGCGTTGCCAATTATTTCAAACGTCATAAGTGGCAGCGTGGCGGCAAAGTAGCGGCACCCGCTATTGTCGGTAGCAATCATATTCAGGTGTTAGTGGAGCAGGGTTACAAACCCCACAGCACGGTGGCCGAACTACAAAAGCGCGGCGTCACCGCCAAACGTAAACTGAACCCCAGTGCCATGGGCGCTCTCATTGACCTTAAAACCCGTGCCGGACACGAATACTGGCTTGGACTGAATAATTTTTATGTAATCACTCGCTACAATCACAGCCCCTTGTACGCCATGGCGGTTTATCAATTAGGACAGGCCATCATTACCAAGCGCGCCGAGGCCAAACAGTCCACGGCAAAATCAACTAAAATGAATCTGCTCAACCAAGTAAATCACAGCAGCTGATGTGCCGCTACAGAATTATGATTTCAGCTAGCTTTTATCATCAACGACATCGATCAAGCATGCTGCTCTTGATAAGCACCTTGCTACTCAGCGCCTGCGGTTCACTGCCGCACCACCGCTACGGCTTCGCGCAGGACAGCGCACCCAACAAGGATATCGACCACACTCGCGTCACCAATGCCGTGCCCAAAGCGGAACCGCGCAGCAAATTTGGGAACCCCAAAACCTACATCGTAATGGGCAAGCGCTACACTGTACGGAAAACCGCGCGAGGCTTTGTGCAAACTGGTCGCGCCTCCTGGTATGGCACCAAATTTCACGGTCACCGCACGTCCAGTGGCGAACCCTACGATATGTACGCAATGACTGCAGCACACAAAACACTGCCTATTCCAAGTTATGTTGAAGTGCGTAATCTCGACAATCATCGCAAGATCATCGTTCGCGTCAATGACCGGGGCCCCTTCGCCCCCGGGCGCATCATTGATCTATCTTACGTCGCTGCAAAAAAACTGGGAATTACCGTCAAGGGCACGGGGCGGGTGGAAATCAGAGCTATCGACTCTACAACCTCTGCCAAGGCACAGCGGGTCAGCACGTCGCCAGTGACCCGTCCCGCCAAGGCCACATCGCTCGGCAACGGCCAGCTTTACCTGCAAGTGGGTGCTTTCACCAACCGCGATAATGCCGCACAGTTGCTCAACCGACTGGTGAAGGCCACCGAACAGAATGTATTGATCAACCGCAAAGCCTCCGGCAATTTCAACGTTTACCGGGTGCGTATTGGGCCACTGCCATCTGAAGCTGCCGCCTTAAAGCTGCGCGCCCAACTTTCACCACTGGGCATAGACTCCCCGCACATCGTTATGGAATAAAGGAACCTCTGTTCTATTCATGGACTCACATTTTACGCCAAAATTATCCAGCTTGTTAGTTCCAGGTCTTCGCAATAGCTGGCTATTACGTACAGCTTGCGCCTCCAACCTGAACATTTCAGGCACAACCTGCTTCGTCCCAAATAAATTAGAGATTCCTAAGCAAAAAGTCGTTATCCTCTGCACCGCGTCCAAGCACGCCGTTTTCATCAATTGACCTTTACCGCGAGTACCGCCATGCGCCGTTTGTTAGCTATTTTCACCTTTACGTTGATCAGTTTATTTGTTGCCAACAGTCAGGCTGCAATGCTGATTCCCGCCACACCAAAAATCAAGGCCAAGGGTTATTTGCTCATCGATTTCAATAGCGGCCGCGTACTGGCTGAGAAAAAATCTGATCAGCGGCTGGAACCCGCCAGTCTCACCAAGATGCTTACCTCCTACGTCGTTGCCAGCGAACTGGCCAGTGGCAACATCAGCCTTGACGACGAAGTCCGTATCAGTGAAAAGGCTTGGCGTATGCAGGGCTCGCGCATGTTTATCGAAGTCGGCAAAAAAGTCACTGTGTCAGATTTACTCAAAGGTATGATCATTCAATCTGGTAATGACGCCACCGTGGCCCTGGCAGAGCACGTCGCCGGCAGTGAAGACGCCTTTGTTTCACTCATGAATCAACATGCCGCCGAACTGGGCATGCTCGACAGTCATTTCGTGAATAGCACTGGCCTGCCCCATAAAAACCATTACACCACGCCGCGTGATCTCGCCAAGCTGGCCGTAGCACTGATTCGAGATTTTCCCGAACATTATGATTGGTACTCGCAAAAAGAATTCACGTTTAACAAAATCAAACAGTACAATCGCAACCGTCTGCTGTGGCGCAACAAATATGTGGACGGCATCAAGACCGGCCACACCGACTCCGCCGGTTATTGTCTGGTAGCCTCAGCCTTGCGCGATGACATGCGGCTTATTTCTGTGGTGTTGGGCACACGTAGCGATGCAGCCCGTTCCAGCGAAAGCCAGAAACTACTCACTTACGGTTTCCGCTTTTTTGAAACCCATCGACTCTATAAGGCCAACGAATCGCTCACCACCGCCCGCGTCTGGAAAGGTGCGCAGGAGGAACTGTCGCTAGGCCTAGCAGAGGATCTTTACCTGACTATCCCCAAAGGTCAGTACAAAAAACTAGTGGCCAACATGAACCTTGATGCCCGCATCACTGCGCCCATCAAACAGGGTCAGCCCTTCGGCACCGTCAACGTCAATCTCGGCGACGAACAATACGCCAAACGAAAACTGGTGGCACTAACTGCTATCGGAAGTGGTGGACTGATCGGCAACCTGGTGGATGAAGTCAAACTATTATTTGAATAAGGCAAAGAAAAGGGGAAAGATAAAAAAGGAAAGGAAAAAACCACTAAACCTGATTGTCGTCATCCCGGCAAATGACCGCATGGACGCGGGAGGTAGAGCAACGCATGGAGCAGTTGCCGAGGCCGGAGCCAGTGAATTTAGCGGGTTCCTAGATTCCGGCCTGCCGCTGGAATGACGCTAAAACGATAGCTCATGCGTTTTATCTTTCTTCTTTCCCCTGCCTTTCCCACTTTTATCTTTGCTCTTTCCCCTTTACTCTTTCCCCTTTACTCTGCCTCTATGAATATCGTCTATCTTAACAACGAATTCCTCCCCGCCAGCCAAGCTTGTGTACCCGTGATGGATCGCGGTTTTATTTTTGGTGATGGTGTTTACGAAGTCATTCCCGCCTATGGTGGAAAACTGTTCCGGCTTGACGAGCATCTGCAACGTTTGCAAAACAGTCTCGATGCCGTGCGCATTCCCAATCCACTAAGCAATGCTGGCTGGGACACCATGCTCAATGAACTCATTGCCCAAAACGAAGGCGACGATCAATCGCTTTACCTGCAGGTGACGCGCGGCAGCGCAAAACGCGATCACGCCATGCCGGATGACCCTGTACCCACGGTGTTTGCCATGAGCAATACCCTGCATCCCGTGAGTCAGGAGATTCGCGAGCACGGTGTCGCCGCGATCATCCTTGATGACATTCGCTGGAAGCGCTGTCACATCAAGGCTATCAGCCTACTACCAAATATTTTGCTGCGCCAGGAAGCACTGGACAACGATGCTGCCGAGGCCATTCTGATTCGCGATGGCTTTGCCACTGAAGGCGCCGCCAGCAATCTATTTATCGTGAGTGACGGCACACTCATCACCCCACCCATCGGCCCCTTTCTGCTACCTGGCATCACTCGTGATTTAATTCTAGAACTGGCCAGTGCCAACGACATCCCGCTTCAGGAAAAAAACATCAGCCCAAAGGAATTACATAATGCCGATGAAATCTGGCTCACCTCTTCCACCAAGGAAATTCTGCCAGTGACTAAGCTGGACGACACCGCCGTGGCTGATGGCAAACCCGGCTCCTTGTATCAACAAATGCTGACCTTATATCAGGACTACAAACAGCAACTGCGTAATCCGTAAAATGAACGACTCAAACACCGACAAACCTTCCATGGAATTCCCCTGTGAGTTCCCGATCAAGGCCATGGGGCTTGCCTCAGAGGCTCTGCATATTAGGGTACTCGAAATCGTGCAACGACATGCACCAGAAACTACCGAGCATGCGCTAAGCAGCAAACCCAGTGGTAGTGGAAAATACCTGTCTGTGACCGTTACCATCAACGCCCAAAGTCGTGAACAACTGGATGCTATTTATAGTGATCTCACCACCTGCGAACAGGTTCTCATGACGCTGTGAGCAACAACGACATCACCATCCGCCACCTCGGCCTGCGTGACTACGAGGACACCTGGCGAGAGATGCAACAATTCACCGACACCCGCAGCGCCGACACCACCGATGAAATCTGGCTGCTGGAACACCCGCCGGTGTTCACCCTCGGACTCAACGGCAAAAACGAGCACGTACTCGATGCCGGTGACATTCCGCTGGTGAACTGCGACCGTGGCGGGCAAGTGACCTATCACGGCCCCGGCCAACTCGTCATCTACTTATTGTTAGATTTACGCCGTCGCGGACTGGGCGTGAAAAGCCTGGTGCACAAAATTGAACAGGCCATTATCGACGTGCTGCAAGAAAACGGGGTCTGCGGCCAACGTCGCGAAGGCGCACCGGGTATTTATGTCGACGATGCCAAGATCGCTGCCCTCGGCCTGCGCGTGCGGCGCGGTTGTTGTTACCACGGCCTCAGCCTTAACGTCGACATGGATCTGCAACCGTTTTCACGCATTAACCCCTGCGGATACGCCGGGCTGGCCAGCACTCAACTGAAGCAACAGCTCAGCGAACAGCCATCGCTCGAGCAAATTGCTGCAAAACTACTCGAAGCGCTGCAGGTTCAACTGCGCACTTAATGCCCGTTCGTTCAATCCGAGGTATTATTGTGCCTTGTGCGACCCGCTAAACACTTGGTACTTCCATGGATAAATCAGCCCGCTCCTCCGCGAACAAACCTGCACCCAAAAAAGCCGGCGAAAAGCTCCGTGGCGCGGAGAAAGTCGCGCGCATTCCCATCAAGGTGGAACCTTCCACCGAGGTGAAGCGCAAACCGAAGTGGATTCGCGTCAAGGCGCCTACCAGCGTGGAGGCCCAGCGCGTCAAAGGCCTGCTGCGTGAGCACAAACTGCACACCGTCTGCGAAGAGGCCGCCTGTCCCAATCTGGGCGAATGTTTCAGTCACGGCACTGCGACGTTTATGATCATGGGTGACATCTGCACCCGCCGCTGTCCTTTCTGTGACGTGGCCCACGGTCGGCCCAATCCATTGGATATCGACGAGCCCAAAAACCTCGCCAAGACCCTGGCCCTGCTCAAACTCAACTACGTGGTGATTACCTCGGTAGACCGCGACGACCTGCGCGACGGTGGCGCCGGGCATTTTGTGGATTGTATCCGCGCCGTGCGTGAAACCTCACCGCAAACCAAAATCGAAATCCTCGTGCCCGACTTCCGCGGTCGTATGGACGTGGCGCTGGACATCATGGCCAAAGCCCCGCCGGATGTATTCAATCACAACCTGGAAAACGTGCCACGCCTGTACAAAAAAATCCGTCCCGGTGCGGACTACCAATGGTCACTCACGCTGATTCAACATTTCAAAGAAATGTACCCCGACATCCCCACCAAATCCGGGCTGATGCTGGGCTTGGGTGAAACCTTCGACGAAGTGGTGGACGTGCTCAAAGACCTGCGCGCCCACGGCTGCGATAGACTCACCCTGGGACAGTATCTGCAACCCAGCCTCAATCATCTGGCGGTGGATCGGTTTGTCACCCCGGAAGAATTTGATCAGTTGGCTGAGGTTGCCCACGAGCTGGGATTCAGCAACGTGGCCAGCGGGCCGATGGTGCGCTCGTCGTATCACGCCGACTTGCAGGCCAGCGGTGGGCAGGTGACATAAACGCAAAAGCGGGAGCGTCGATTGGCGCTCCCGCTTTTGTGCCATTAAGCCGTTCCCCTGTTTAGTACAGATACACCGCACCCGATGTCACCGCGGCAAAATCGGGTAACGCGGAATCGTCTCCCGTGGTCACCCCCGTACGGCTATTGTCATCACTGTAGCTACTGACCGCCAGGGTATTACCATCGTCACTGAGTGCAACACTGCGGCCAAAATTATCGCCATTAAACGTATAGGCCGCTTTGATGTAAATAATATTCACGGTGTCCCAGACACTCATCGTGGCATCAAACTGGTATTGATAGGCCGCACCGGCGCGACCCATCGAATCATTCGCTTGAGCGCCACCGATCCCCTTGGCGGAGCTAGCCTCATTGGGCGCCCCCACCACCAGCCGATTACCATCGCGGCTCAATGCCAGGCTGTCACCAAATTGATCAGCGTTGAGAGCCGAGGTATTCGAGGCCTTGATATAGGCCTGCTGTACCCAGCCACCCCCTACCGGGCG
Source organism: uncultured Ectothiorhodospiraceae bacterium (assembly GCA_964645165.1). Taxonomy (GTDB): domain Bacteria; phylum Pseudomonadota; class Gammaproteobacteria; order SZUA-152; family SZUA-152; genus SZUA-152. The sequence continues at coordinate 5,653 of CAZXZI010000019.1, read as the reverse complement.
ATACACGTATACCGCTCCCGCGTTATTGGCAGTATTCGCCATATCTCCCGTACCGCTGTTATTGACCCCGGTGTCCGCACCATCCTCCTTCAAGGCACTGACGGCAATGGTGCCGCCGTCCCGACTTATCGCCACTGCCCGACCAAAGTCATCATCTATATCGGGATTACTGGCGGATAGCAGGTCTTCCTGCACCCAGCTACTCGTGCCCGTGTTGTAGCGAAACACATAGGCCGCGCCAGCATTCGTGTTGCCCGAGACGGTGACACCATTGGCACCGGTGACAAAAACAGCGCCATCGCCACTGGCGCTCAGCGACATGCCCAGATGCGCATTGGTCAACGGCGCATCACTGCGTACATCAACGGGAACTCTCCAGGATGAGGTGCCGGAATCATAGCGAAAAACAGACACCGCACCGGCGCTCGCGATGGCACTGCCGCCACTGCCAGATACTAAGAAAGGTCTGCCAACAAACAGAATATTGCCGCTGTCATCCAGTGCCAGGCCATCAACGGAAGGTAATGTACCCCCCGAAGGTAATAATTTAATCTCTTCAGTCCAGTTCGAAGCAAAGCGAAAAACATACACGCCTCCGACACCTGAGTTGTCTGTGACCGCTAGCGTATTGCCATCCTGGCTTATCGTCAGCATCTTGCCAAATTGAACACCTGCCACGGCATCAGATGCCTTGATATAGGCCTGCTGCGTCCAGCCGATGGCTCCGAGACGAAACACATACACGGCACCAGATTTATCCGCCGTGCCATCATCGGCGGTAAGCTGCCCGGAGAGAATCCCCTTATCCGGCCCATCTTCCTCCGGCGCACCCACTACCAGAGTCTGCCCATCACCGCTGAGGGCGATGGCCGGTGAAAATTCTATCGTCGGCGTCGCTGAGTATCCCACGCCATTCTGGGCTGAAAACTGATCATTGATACCGGCATTGGAGGCCTTGAAGAAGCCGATGGCCTTAAGCGCGGCACCCATGGTATTCATTTCCGTGGAACCCGTACAGCCGGCACTATTGCAGGCCTCCACCATATAACGGGCATTGGCCCAGTCGTGATTCACCACGCTGATGGACTTGCTGGTGCTGGTGGCGGTAATCCCGCTCTGGATAACACTAAAACCGGAAGCACCATTGGCATTTTCCAACAGATTGTAGGACGTGGCGCCACTGACAGCCGACCAGCTGAATGTCAATTGCTTGATGCCAAAACCAATGACCGCAGAAGGGGCTGTAGGCGCGGATACACCGCCTCCGCCTCCGCCTCCGCCTCCACAGGCGGCAAGCCCCAAACTCACCAGCAGGAACACGAGGAGCCGAATCGTGAGGGAAAAAATTGACGAGGTTTTAAGTTGGTGCGGATAGGTATTCATTACAACGACTCCCTGTAAGCATTGAATATTCTCTTTACAGGGTGCGCTTTTTTAAAGACACAGACAATCAAACAACCTGTCCATATCCCGGCAATATTCACCTTGCAAAAAACATCACCGGGGGGAGCAGGAGCATCGCCCATATTCCTGCCAAGAGGGCTCCCCACGGAGGTGAAAGGTAAATAGATTTAGCCAAAGCACCATCTAGTGTCGTGACCCAAGGAACGATGAACCGAAAAATCTCACACGCGCCATCGACCTGCTGAAAATTAAATACGTGCTAACCGCTCAACACCCCCAATAAGCGGATTTTATGCCCGCGAAAATGAAAATGACTTTGCAAGACTTTGAAAAGCCTTTAAGGTGGTTTTTTCGTCCGCCGATACCGGGCGGTGCTTTAAAAACAACACGTTAGTAGGTCAGACAGTAACCACTATTAACCACCGTTATGCTCGCCCCGTCCTGTCAATCAGCAGGCCGCCGGCAATAATCCGCTAATGCACGGGGCTCACGAACGTGAAGAACAATCTAATTACGCAACAAAATAAGGATACCGAGGAATGATTAAACCGATTGGCTCTGATGAACTACAACCCCGCTTCGTTTATGACGTGGCAGAACATGACGCGTTAAGCAAAGAAGCCGAGTCACTGCCTTCAGTGATTATCAGTTCCCAGGCCGCCGGCAATGCCGTGATGATGGGCGCCGGTTACTTCAACCCGTTAAAAGGTTTTATGAATGTGGCGGACGCTATGGGTGCCGCGGAAAAATTAACTCTCACTGATGGCTCGTTCTTCCCGGTTCCCGTTATGTGTCTGCTGGAAAATACCGACGCCATTGGCGATGCCAAACGCATTGCCCTGCGCGACCCGAACGTCGATGGCAACCCGGTACTGGCGGTGATGGATGTGGAAGCCGTTGAAGCAGTCTCGGCTGAGCAGATGAAAGTCATGACCGACAAGGTTTACCGCACCGATGACCCTGAACACCCGGGTGTCGCCGCGTTTAACTCCCAGGGACGGATGGCCGTATCTGGCTCTATCCAGGTGCTGAACTTCAGTTACTTCCAGACCGAATTCCCGGACACCTTCCGTACCGCGGTGGAAATTCGCAACGAGATCGCCGAACGCGGCTGGAACAAGATCGTCGCCTTCCAGACCCGCAACCCCATGCACCTGGCGCACGAAGAGCTTTGCCACATGGCCATGGAACGTTTAGGTTGTGACGGCCTGGTGATTCACATGCTGCTGGGTAAACTCAAGCCCGGTGATATTCCTGCGCCGGTGCGCGACGCGGCTATTCGTAAAATGGTGGAACTGTACTTCCCAGCCAACAGCGCGATGATCACCGGTTACGGTTTTGACATGCTGTATGCCGGTCCACGCGAAGCCGTTCTGCATGCTTATTTCCGCCAGAACATGGGCGCCACCCACTTCATTATCGGTCGTGATCACGCCGGCGTGGGTGATTACTACGGCGCCTTCGATGCTCAGACAATCTTCGCTGATGAAGTACCTGAAGGTGCCATGGATATTGAAATCTTTGAAGCCGACCACACGGCTTACTCCAAGAAGCTGGACAAGGTAGTGATGATGCGTGAAGCACCGGATCATCAAAAAGAGGATTTCGTTTTACTCTCAGGCACTAAAGTGCGTGAAATGCTCGGTCAGGGTATTGCTCCACCGAAAGAATTCTCACGACCTGAAGTGGCTAAAATCTTAATCGATTATTACCAAAGCCTGTGATATTCAATAACTGAAGCACTGTTATCCACACCTAGCTAAGATGGCAAGCTTACGTGTGCACCGATGACTGCATGAATTTCGGTGCGCACGATTCTTTCAGGCTGATTTTGGTGTCGGGTAACTTTGATGTCTAAGAACTAAGCACGACAACTGAACACAACAAATGGGCCGAAACTTAAGGAACCTCTGATTAATTCTGGGACAACGAGATTGCAGGCTGAAACATTCCAGATCAAGGCGCGGATCGCCGCTAATAGCCAGTCTATATTGGCAAGATTTGCACCAATAGTAGGCGCTTTAGGCGACGCCGAACTGGGATATTTCAGTCGCAAGGTCGTGTTCCATGAATTGATCAGAGGTTCCCTACCAATCATTCAAGTCGTCCAGACTCTGCTGTTGTTGTTCTTATTCAGTTCTGCTTTTGCCGGAACAACAATACAACCCACCTTAGAAACGGATGAGGCTCCAGAGTTGATGGGCGATATCCCAGATCCCGATTTTTTTGAATTCGAAGATCAACCACTCAAAAGCCCGCTCACACTTCCCGACTGGTTCAAGCTTAGTTTTCTGGACTTAAGCACTGATATAACTGACCTGAAAGAAAACAACAAACGCGGGTTAATTGTTTATTTTGGTCAGAAATACTGTGCTTATTGCAAGGCACACTTAAAACACAACTGGCATGACCCATTCATCGTCGACTACACGCGAAAATATTTTGATGTTGTTGCCATCGATGTACGCGGCGACCGTCCAGTCGCCGACGTAAACGGCAAAGTCTATCGGACCGAAAAAGATTTTGCTGTTGCCAACAAAGCCAATTTCACCCCCACCCTTATTTTTTATGACACCAAGGGCAAAGAAGTTTTACGTCTTTCCGGATACCACCCACCGTATCAATTCAGTGCCGCGCTGGAATATATCGTGGATGGTTACTACCAAACAGAAGGGCTTAGAAATTATCTCGCCCGCGCCTCATCTTTTTCAGAGTACGGTAACGAGGCGCTTAACAGCAATGATATATTCTCATCCCCTCCGTATGGACTGGATCGTTCAATGTTTGCATCACAAATGCCTCTGGCGGTTTTCTTTGAAAGACCCAATTGCCATGCCTGCGATGTCCTTCACTCTGGACCACTCAACAACAACACAATCCTGCACACCATGACCCAACTGGAATCAGTGCAGCTCGACATTCTTTCCAACACACCAGTCCTCACGCCTTCTGGAATAAAAACAACTGCCCAACAATGGGCAGAAAAACTTGGCTTGTACTACACACCCACCATTATTTTCTTTGATGAGCATGGCAAAGAAATCATTCGCATTGATTCTGTGGTCGGATTTTATCGACTCAATAACGTACTACAATACGTACTTTCCAAAGGCTACCTGCAAGAGCCTAACTTTCAATTGTGGCGACAACGACACAAACGCTGACCGAAAATATTTCAGACATAAAAAAGGGCCGCAAGGCCCTTTTTCAATTCAAGGAAATAACTTATTTGCCCAGCACATCATTTCTTGTACTTTCGGCAATCGCCGCTGCTTCTCCAATCAATTCGTCCGGTACATTTAACTCGGTTAGGGTTGCTGCAATATTTTCCATCACCGCATTAAAGTGACTATCGTTCAACCCTTTTTTGACCAAATGAGCATGCCCCTTACGCATGTCTTCACCCGTATAATTATGCGGACCACCAAACGCCATGGTCAAGAAAGCCTTTTGCTTGGCTGCCTGTTTATCCATATCCACACCTTCGAAGAAGGAACTAATGCGATCATCGGCCAACACCTTACGATAGAAAATATCTACTGCGGCATCTACCGCGCCTTCTCCACCGATACGTTCAAACAATGATTTATCATCAGCCATCGCCGCTTTTTCTTCTTCGGTGTAACCCGCTAATATCGGCTCTCGCACACTTTCAGCAATCGCCGCCGCTTCACCAATAAGATCAGCAGGCACCTTAAGCTCGGTCAAGGTGGCACCAAGATTTTCCATCACTGCATCAAAGTGTGAAGCATTCATGCCCTTAGCAACCAGGTGGGCATGACCTTTGCGCATGTCTTCGCCGGAGTAATTATTTGGACCGCCAAAGGCCATGGTCAAAAAGGCCTTTTGCTTGGCTGCCTGTTTATCCATATCTACACCTTCAAAGAATGAATTAATGCGACTATCAGCCAATACCTTACGGTAAAAAATATCCACTGCAGCATCTACCGCGCCTTCTCCACCGATACGATCAAACAAACTTGCAGGTGCTGAACCGCCACCGAATAAACTTTTCAGAAAACCAAACATTACAACCTCCAAAACGACTTAAAAAATAACGAAGCGGATACTACGCGCTTTAAGATGTATTGTAAATACATGTTATAGTCGATCAATTCACTCAGCTTCTACAGCTGCGCGTTAGACCTCTTAGCCCCAACAATGAAAAGGGCGCTAAAGCGCCCTTTTCATACAACCCACTTCTTTCACGCCTTTACCGTAGACCTCTCTCATTTGTTTGCTGTAATAC
>CAZXZI010000018.1:0-30863 GCA_964645165.1 uncultured Ectothiorhodospiraceae bacterium | reverse complement strand
AAACAAGCCACTGACGTGCGCATCGGCATCGCTCAAGATACCGCTTTCGGATTTTATTACCCAGATGACCTGCGAGCCTTTGCCACCGCAGGTGCTGAACTGGTGAGCATCGACACCCTGCATGATGCTCAACTACCCGAAATCGATGGATTGTTTATCGGCGGTGGATTCCCGGAAACCCAGATGCAGGCGCTGCAAGCCAACGTCAGCCTGCGTGACAATATTCGCATGTCCATTGAAACAGGCCTGCCCGCATACGTTGAATGTGGCGGCCTAATGTACCTGTCACGCAGCCTGCAATGGAATGAAACCACCTGCGAGATGGTGGGCGCACTGCCCATGGATATCCGCATGCACCAACGTCCGCAAGGTCGCGGATATGTGCAGCTGGCCAACACGGGAAATACCCTATGGGGTAACCCGCCCACTGGGAGTGAAAGCATCAGCGCTCATGAATTCCACTATTCCTCGGCAGAAAACCTCGAAAAAGACACCCAATTCGCCTATCGTGTACTGCGTGGTCATGGGGTAGACGGCACACACGATGGTATTATTCATCGCAACGTACTAGCCAATTACAGCCACATGCGCAACATGGAAGATAACCCATGGGTGAGCCGGTTTGTCGACTTTGTCCGAAACAACAAGCAGTCATAACGACAACATACGATTTTTTATAAACGCATTTTTCAAAAGAGATATCACATGGAAATCATCACCTTCTCCCCCGCCGCCATCGCGCAAATTAAAACCAACCTTCAAGATGGTGAACACGGCGACATGGCACTGCGCATCGCCGCTAATATGAATGCAGACGAAACCATTAACTACGGAATGGGTTTTGATGAAACTAAAGAAGACGATGCGCAATTTACTTTTGAGGGCATCAATTTTCTAGTGAGTCCAGACTGCCTGGAATTGTTAAATGGCGCGCATGTTGATTATGTTGAAATCGAAGAAGAACAACATCACTTTATTTTTCTCAACCCCAACGACCCAAATTATAAACCGCCAAAAGATGAGAGCGTTTTAAAATAGGCTCCGACATAAATTCATGCCATCAAAGCCTGTAATGCCGAACATCTCACACCACAAGCCGGAAGAAAAAACAGAGGTTTTTACGCCAATACACAGAGCCGGCAAAACCCTTGGTGGCAGCGGACTATTTCGCCCACTCATCGGCTTAATCATCGCCTTGCTTGGCATATTATTTTCAGGTCTCTCCGCCTATGTATGGCCGCAGTATCAGGCCACACTGGCCATCAGCCAGATTGTCCTGGCCGGCATCAGTTTTTTTCTCATTTCACGCATTGCCCGATGCATGAAAACCAACCTGCTTTCCCCACTGGCGCAGTTGCGCGAGTGGGCACAACGCATGCGTAGTGGTGACCTTTCTGCGCGTGTGCCGGAAACCGGGCAAGGTGAGTTTTCTGCACTGGCTGGCGATATTAATCAACTGGGTGAAGCATTGCGTGCCCTGACGCGCAACATGGATGAAAAAGTCAACGAGCAAACCATTACCCTGCAACGCAAAACTCGCTCACTGGAAATTTTATACGACGTTGCCACGCGCAGTAATTCTGCTCAAGACATTGATGAGCTACTCATTGGTTTTCTCAATACGCTGACTGAAATCGTTTACGCCCATGCCGGTACCGTGCGTCTAATGAATGATGATCAACAAATGCGTTTGATCGGCAGCGTAGGGCTTGATGAAAATATTATAGAAGAAATTCGTCTCGTGCCCATTGAACACTGCCTGTGCGCACAAGAATTCTCAAAAAACATGGTGCTGTGTCAAAACCGGTTTGAACGCTGTCACAACATTGTCGGTGACTTGTTATTCTCCGGCGATAAACTGGAAAACATCGCCATCCCCCTGCGCTACAACAATCGTACCCTGGGTATTTATAATTTATTTGTAGAAAAACTCGGCCTTGCCGAACGTGCGGACATCAAAGATATTCTTACCAACATCGGCCAGCATCTCAGTATGGCCATTACCAAGTCACATTGGGATGCGGAATCCCACCGCTTATCCATCATGCAGGAACGCACCATGCTCGCCCATGAACTGCATGATTCACTGGCGCAAACCTTGGCCAGTCTGCGCTTCCGCGTCAGCATGCTACAAAAAACACTTACTCAGGAAGACAACGCTGAAAATGCAAACGACGAGGTTGAGCAAATTAAGTCTGGCCTGGATGAAGCCAACTTTGAACTACGTGAATTGCTCTCCCATTTCCGTATTCGCATGGACGAACGCGGCCTGATCCCGGCAACCGAAGGCTTAGTGGAACGCTTCAAAAATGAAAGCAATAGCCAGATATTCTTCCAGAATGAATGTCCTGATTTAAAGCTCCCCCCCGTACTCGAAGTGCATGTTCTGCATATTATCCAGGAAGCGCTCGCTAATATTCGCAAACACAGCAAGGCCAATTATGTGCGCATCTTAATGAGTGGCGGCGAATCGCCTTACTTTCACCTGTTGATCGAGGATGATGGCATGGGAATTGAAGCTGAAATCAATAGCGCTATTCCCGGTGAGCATGTCGGGCTCACCATTATGCGTGAGCGGGCACAACGAATTGGTGCCGAACTAACCATAGAAAGTGATCCCGGTGAAGGCACCCGTATTGAGTTATTACTGCAAGAAACCCAAAATAATTGAGAACACCTCTCGAGTTTCCGCTAGAATTATTGCACATGAAAGTCTTACTCATCGATGACCACACCCTGTTCCGCCTGGGACTGAAGAATCTGCTTGAACGCAGCGGCATTGAAGTGATCGCTGCTGCCAGCACCGGCCAGCAGGGGCTGGACATGGTGCAGGAGGCCAATCCAGATGTGATTCTGCTAGACATGCGCATGCCAGACATGGATGGTCTCGAGGTGCTGAAAAAATTGCGAGATGCCGGTGTTACCGCCCCCATTAGCATGCTCACCACCAGCAATGAGGAACGCGACCTGGTGGAGTCCCTGCGCAGCGGTGCACAAGGTTACCTGCTCAAGGACATGGATCCGGAAGACCTGGTGGCCGCTTTGCACAATATTGTCAAAGGCGAAACCGTAGTCGCACCGCAACTTGCCGGCACCCTGGCGCGGGCGTTGCAGGGTAAATCTGCCGTACCGGAAAAGAAAACACCATTATCCGCCCTCACCCCTCGCGAACTGGAAATCATTGAACATCTCGCCATTGGCCAAAGCAACAAGGTTATTGCCCGCGAACTGGGTATTACCGATGGCACCGTCAAATTACACGTCAAAGCCATTCTGCGGAAACTACAAGTCAGCTCCCGCGTAGAGGCCGCGGTGATTGCCGTTGAACAGGGTCTGGGCCGACGGCGTATTCCTACCTCTTAAAACTTCCCGCTTCTTAAAAGACAGCAAATGCCATGAAAACCTATAACGATCTCGTCAACGATTGTCTCGTCCACATCACAGAAGTCTTTCCCTGGGATTTGGCCGGGGAAACGGCAGAGGACGATGCCATCCTCCTCATCGATATCAACGAACCCTACGAGTTTGACCGCGCACACATCCCTAAAGCCATTAATGTCCCGCGCGGCATTTTGGAATCGGCCTGCGAGTACGATTTTGATGAAACCGTACCGGAACTGGCCGCCGGACGGGATCGAGAGCTTGTAGTAATTTGCCGCTCCGGCAGACGCAGCGCACTGGCCGCTTTCAGCTTGCAACAAATGGGTTTCAACAAGGTACGCTCCTTAAAGACGGGGCTACGCGGCTGGAATGATGACGAATATCCCCTGGTGAATGGCCAGCATAATCCCATCGACCCCGATACCGCTGAAGACATTCTCACCACCAAATTGCGCCCCGAACAGCGTAAACCCATCGACTAGCAAGCCCCAACGCCCGTGACGATTTCGTGATATCTCGGCGCTACCATTGAAACCGTGTCAATGGATGTAAGCTTATGAAACAATTTCTAGTCGTCGAAGACAATCACGATATCGCCAATCTGGTGTCCATGCATTTGCAGGATCTGGGGGCCGAGGTGCAAATTGCCCGCGACGGCAACAGCGGTCTTTCACTGGCGCAACAAAAACGCTTCGACCTGATCATTCTCGACATCATGTTACCTGGCATTGATGGCCTGGAAATCTGTCGCCGCCTGCGTGGCACCGACAACGACACGCCCATTTTGATGCTGACGGCAAAAAGTGCCGAACTGGATCGCATCGTTGGTTTGGAAATGGGTGCTGACGATTATCTACCCAAACCTTTTAGCGTGCGCGAATTAGTCGCCCGTGCCAAAGCCATTCTGCGCCGTGTCGATACCCACACCACGCCCGCCAGTGCCGATGGTAACTTGCAAGCCAGTGCGCTTTTTCTTGAACCCGCCAAACGACGAGTCACCGTGGCCGGTAACGAGGCCGACCTCACCGCGCGTGAGTTTGATTTGCTCTGGCACTTCGCCACCCACCCCGGTCAGGTGTTTACCCGCAGCCAACTGCTCGACAGTGTGTGGGGTTATGGCCACGAAGGTTATGAACATACGGTGAATTCTCACATCAACCGGCTACGCGCCAAGATTGAACAAGACCCTTCCTCACCCACCTACATTCTTACTGTGTGGGGCGTGGGTTATAAATTTTCCGACAAACTACCTGCTGCGTAGCACAACATGTTCCGCACTCTTTATAGTCGTATCGCCGCCGTCCTGTTTACCCTGGTGTTGCTCATCGGCTACGTGGTTTACAGCATGGTGCTGTATTCAACGGAAATGTATCAACAGGAACTGACGCAAAAACTTAACACCGTACTGGCTAAACAAATTGTCGCCGAAGAACCGCTGTTCACCGAGCAACATGTCAATCAAAAAGCGTTGCAGTCCCTGTTCCACTGGCTGATGGTGATCAATCCCAGCATTGAACTGTATTTGTTGGATGCCACAGGAAAAATCCTCGCCTTTTCCGCGCCCGAAGGTCACGTCAAACGCCAACAGGTTTCGCTGGCGCCCATCAAACATTTTCTTTCCGGTGAGGGAAAATATCCACTCACCGGTGATGATCCGCGCACCGCAAAGAATCAACAATCACGGCAGAAAGTTTTTTCTGCAGCCGTCATCCCGGGTGATGTCGCGAACACCCCCGCCGGCTATCTCTACGTGATTTTAGAAAGTGAGGCCTTCGACGGTATTACCGACCGCATCAAAGGCAGTTATATTTTACGCTTTACCACCACCGGCCTGGGTGCCAGCCTACTGCTGGCTCTAGCTGCAGGATTAACCGCCTTTGCACTGCTAACCCGTCGTCTTCGTTTGCTGTCACGCATCATGTCGGGTTACGGCGCCAGCAAGCAACGCTCCCTCAACCGTTATCCCGTGGCCACAAAATCATCTGATGAAATAGACCAACTGGGTACCCAATTTAATCAAATGGCCAATCGCATAGACCAACAACTGGAAGACCTGGCACAAAATGATGCCAAGCGCCGCGAGATGGTGGCCAATGTCTCCCATGACTTGCGCACACCATTAACCTCTCTGCATGGTTATCTGGAAACACTCCTATTAAAGGATGAAACCCTCTCCGCAGAAGAGCGACGGCGTTACCTTGAAGTCGCGACAGCGCAAAGTACACGGCTCAAACAACTGATTGAAGAACTTTTTGAACTGGCAAAACTGGACTCCAGTGAAACCCTGCTCAACATCGAACCTTTCTCATTGACTGAGTTAGCGCATGACATCCTGCACAAATTTAAACTGCAGGCCGAAAAACACAACATCACTATTCAGGCACATTTTGTCAACGACCTGCCCTTTGCCTACGGTGATATCGGTTTAATTCAACGGGTGCTGGACAACCTGATTGAAAATGCGTTGCGTTACACGCCTGCCGGGGGACTCATTACTCTGTCACTGGCAAGCACCTCCGATAACATCGTGGTCAAGGTTGCCGACACCGGACAAGGTATCCCCAACGACGAGATCGCACACATCTTTGATCGTTTTTATCGTTTGGAAAAAAATCGTACCGCCAGCGATGCCAATGCGGGGCTTGGTCTGTCCATCGCCAAACGCATCATCGATTTACACGGCAGCACCATTGAAGCCGCCAGCAAGCTGAATCAGGGCACCACGTTCAGCTTTGCCTTACCGACTTACCAATTCGCTTAAGTCGATTTTCACTACTCAGTAGTTTCCCGCAGACCCTGCACAACTTTCACACAATCGCGTGATCAAAATGTGATGTTTACGTGAAGTCCGTGTGACCCCTCTGTTCCATGCTCATGTTGTCGACGCGCTAGATGCACGTCGATGCAACATTCACTGTCTGTAAACACAAAAACTCGACTCAAGAGGAGCGAACATAATGAAACGCACAACACATCTTTTCCTAGCCGCCTGCATAACGGTGGCGGGGCTGTTAGCCACCACGGTACAGGCCGATGATGGCATGGGCATGTACGCCGTTACCGTCACAAATTTAACGCGCGGGGAAACCTTTACCCCTATCATGGTCGCCACGCATCGAAAAGGCACACATGTTTTTCATCTGGGTGAAGCTGCCAGTGCTGAACTCGCTGCCGTTGCCGAAGGTGGTGACTTTAGTGGGCTTTCAACAAAACTCATGGATTCTGGTGCAGCCTTTGACATTGCGACAAATGGCGCATTACTGGCTCCCGGCGCTAGCACCACCATCATGGTAAAGATGGCCAAACGTTTTAAGCATGTCACCGTCACATCTATGTTGATTCCCACCAACGATGCCTTTGTCGCCGTTAACGGTATTAAAGGGCCTGGCAAAGATCATTACAAAGTGATCATGTCCCCCACTTATGACGCTGGTAGCGAGCCTAACGATGAGTTGTGTGCCAACATGCCCGGGCCGGTGTGTGGTGGTGAGGGTGGTTCACCGAATGCCGGTGGCGAGGGTTACGTGCATATTCACGCGGGTATTCACGGTATTGGTGACCTGACAAGTTCTGACTTTGATTGGCGCAACCCGTCGGCGCGTATCGTTATCAAACGCGTAAAATAAATTGATTCTGTAAAGAAATTTTTGCTCTGGGGTGACTCACGTTTCGTGGCGCCGCCCCATCGCATTTTCAATAGGTTCTTTTCTGATAAATGTCCAATACCCTTTGCGAAAGCTGATCTACCACTTCGACGATCATATAGTTTACTGCGCGTCGTATATGTACGGTAAATACTTGCTGCGTTGGTATCTTCGCTAGGCCACTTCAATTACCTCAACCTCATCGGCGAGTGGCCTGCAGTAAGGTTGCTCCTGGGAAAATTTTCTTCGGTTTTTAGTGCGTGTTTTTCTATTCACGACTACTTGGCATTCGCGGCAGCATCCCATGCACAACGAAAACCCACATCGTCGCTTTGTGTGTCCGGTGTTGCGTTGCCCCGCATGGCACTGCGGAAAAAGAAAGACAGCGAATAGTGTCCCACACCGCCGCCACCCCCACGAATTACTTTCTGGGTCTCACCAAAGTCTTTGGAAGTATAATCACTGTTGGGGTAAGGCTGGTACCAGTCGGCCGTCCATTCCCACACGTTACCGGCCAGATCATAAACGCCGTAGGGCGACTGGTTATTTTTATAGGAGCCCACTGGCGCGATACCGCCTTCCCAGTCGGCATCATCGCCCACATTGGTTTGTCCGGTATCCCATTCATTCCCCCAGGGAAATTCGCGACCATCCGTACCCCGTGCGGCCTTCTCCCATTCAGCCTCACTGGGCAGGCGTTTTCCCGCCCACTGGCAATAGGCGTTGGCATCAAACCAGCTGACATTGGTCACCGGCAGACGGTCTTTTTCCGCACGGTTTTTCCGCATCAACTGCAGTAGCTGGTTCTTGCTGGCAACCCGGGTGTCGATATCAAATTTGAAATATTCAGTGGCAATCCAGCGTAGCGTTTCCAAATCTGACGCCTGCAAACGGGCTTCCATCAAATTATAACCATTCTGTGACCAGGGGAATGGTTCAGCATGCCTCGTTGCCACCACAAACTTTTTGTACTGGGTATTACTGACCTCATAGCGATCGATATAAAATGCGGGCAGAGTCACCTCGTGTTTTGGGTGCTCATCCAAAAACAATGGTTTCACCAAACCGTATTCCTTTTGCTTTCCAGTGGAATCCGTTTTATCACTGCCCATAATAAAAAACCCTGCAGATATCAACTCTCCCGCTCTCGCAGGAACGGAGGGTTTCGGTACGGTGCTTGTCTCACAGGCGGATAGCTGTAAAAAGCTGCAACCAAGCAATACTAACCTGAGTTTTTGTGAATATGCAGGCGTCTTACTTCTCATTCTCATATATGCTCACGATCATTTGGAAAGGTGTGTATTACCGTTCACTGACGCTTAAGAAATAGGGCTTTGGGACGATATCATACTTGAAAGGCGTACATTTATTTGACGCAGTTCACAGTACGATTTATCAAGTGCGTGTACGGATAACCGGCGCGTAATTAATCATCTCATTATACGACTGTGCAAAGAATGCGGCAGTGACGAGGGAACTTATGGAGCCTAATGACAAACCCATTCTGTTGGCCGGCCTACGACAGAGAATCGAATCCACCACAGATCTTCCTGCGATGCCAGAGGTTGCGCAAGCACTGCTGCGTTTGAATGCCGACCCCAACGGTAACATCAATGATGTGGTTGAGATTATTGAGGCCGACCCCAGTATTGCTGCTCAAGTTCTACGCTATGCACGTTCTGCTTTCTTTGGTTTCCGCGGCGAGATCACCTCTTTACATCAGGCTGTCACCGCTGTTTTAGGCTATGGTCTCACTATCGATATTGGGCTGGGGTTGTCATTAGGAAAATCTTTCTCTATTCCCAGTTATGGCCCTATGGGTTTGTATCCTTTTTGGCAACACAGTATTTACAGTGCCGCACTCATTGAGCGCATGATCCAAATTATGCCGAGACAACATCGCCCCCTTCCCGGCCTGGGTTTTCTTGGAGGACTGTTGCATAACTTTGGCGTACTGTTAATTGCTCACCTCTTCAAAAAAGAGGCCGCCATGCTGCAACAGATCATTCTCGCCAATAAAGATAAATCCGTGGTAGAACTTGAGCGACAGGTACTCGGGACTGACCATATGGAAATCGGTGCCTGGTTGATGCGCAGCTGGAATCTGCAGGCGGAAATTCAGGTGGCCGTTTCAGAGCACCACGATGAACTTTATAATGGTGTACACGCCTCCTATGCCAGGCTCACGCTTTTAGCTGATCGATTACTGAAACGTCACGATATTGGCGATGCAGAATCCACCGAGCTGCCAGAGGCCATTCTTTCCAGCTTGGGAATTACGGAAGAACAGGCTGAAGAGCAACTGGAAAATATTATTAGTTCTACGCAGGATCTTGATCAGCTGGCTCAACAGTTCGCTGCCTAGCGTCAACCAGCCACTGTCGATCTATCATTACAGACGGCTTGCCACCAGCGCAGCGCCCTTCAAACCCACTTGCGAATCTAATACCAGGCTCACCGATATCGTTTTCATTAGCGGCTCCATTGGACCTTTTTGATGAAACCCGGCAAGAAAGGCATCATCGTTAAAACAAGCGTGAATTTTGGCAGCAATACCGCCCGCAATATAAACGCCTCCGGTTGCCATGCAGGTCAATGCAAAGTTACCGGCCTGGGTACCATAAATATCAACAAACAGAGCCAGTGCACGACCAGCTAATGAGTGTGGTGAAGACAAGCCGGCCTTGCTTACCACGGCAGCTGCATCCCCATTTTGTAGGTCATATGATAATTCTTCACTGACATCGGCAGGATATTGGTGTGCAAAAAAATGATAGATGTTCACGAGTCCTCGACCCGACAGCACATCTTCCACACTCACTCGTGTCTGTTGACCGGCCAGGAATGATAATAAGTCGCGCTGCAAAGCATTCCCTGGTGCAAAGTCAGCGTGCCCCCCTTCCGATGGAATTACTTCGTAATAACCCTCTGCAGGTGTTCCATTCCACACCATTAGCGCCTGGCCAAGACCTGTCCCTGCGCCAATGACAAGCTTTGGACTCATCGCTCTGGCCATCATTGATGTGCCTTCCTGGAGCCGCACAAGCGCTTCAGGTTCAAGCATATCCAAGCCAAAGGCAATGACCTGAAAATCATTCATTAACTGGCATCGGATAATCTGATGCCGCGCTTCGATTTTTCGAGCATCTAATCGCCAGGGAAGATTGGTGACCTTGGAAAGGTCATTTCCTGCATAATCTTTCTCTACTGGACCCGCCACGCCAATACAGGCATGTGTCGGTAAAGGAAGATTTTGTTGCTGTACTTCCTGCAAAAATGACTGCAATAAATCATCAAAGCTAGCGTACTCAGCACTCACGTAACGCCGCTCAAATATTACGGTGAAACCGTCTTTTACCGACGTATTTTCTCCTGATGGTAAGCCAGAAAGTTCTGCAATTTGCAGCCAGGTTTTTGTCCCGCCAATATCTCCTGCCAGAATAATCATATTCCTGTTTAAGCCTTTATTTTTCGGGCAGCAGCACCATCCAGATACCAATCGAGCTGTCCTTCCGGATTTACTTGCTGAATAGGATAAGATGCAGCAGAATTTTTATCTGCGTAAAAAATATCCGATAAAACTTCCGCCTTTGCATCTCCTGCCACTAATACTGCTACGTGATGGGCGGCGTTGATTGTTGGAAAAGTCAAACTAATACGCCACGCATCCAATTTTTTAACGAATTGTGCCGCCACCAACTTTTCTGATTCTTGCAATATTTCCGTTTCTGGAAACAGTGATGCTGTGTGGCCATCTGCTCCCATACCCAGCAAGACAAGATCAAACACCGGAAATCCGTTAACGTCTAATGGTATTTCTTTTTGTAGTACCGCTGAATATCGTTGCACATTTTCATCTACAGAAAGATCTTCCGAAAACATAGCGTGCACATGAGTCGGTAATAACGGTACGGCCGAGAGCAATGATTCCTGCGCCATATGGAAATTGCTGTCTGGATGATCCTGCGGCACACAACGTTCATCACCAAAATAGATGTGTGTGTTATGCCAGCACATCTCATCAATCGTCGATAGCTGAGATAGTTTTTTATATAAGCTTCTGGGTGTACTGCCACCAGCCAATGCCGCATGAAATGCACCGTGATCAGCTATCGCTGCCTGAGCGATCAACACCCACTGTTCTTCTAGTGCCGAATAAAGTGCATCGATAGTCTCAAAAATGTGTGTGTGCCCATTCACTAATTTTTTACACCTCTTAGCTAAACAAACCCAGCGGGTTTTTGTCTAGTCCGCAGATACGGCCGAATCAAGTCGTTCAAATTGAGGCGATAGATTTTTCTCAACAAGGCTACGAATCTCTTGTAATAATTCAGCATGTTCAAACGCCGCTTTGCCTATCACGCTGGCTGAATGAGCATGCAGGCGCCGCACCTCATCTTCTGATAATTCTTTACCAGTCACCACAATCACGGGGATATTGCGCCAACGCCGGTTATGTCTTAACTGATCTAAAAATTCAAAACCATCCATTGTTGGCATTTGCATATCCAGCAAAATCAATGCGGGAGGATTATTGCCGACGCTGGAAAATGCTGATTCCGCGCTGGCAACGGCATCCACATCCCAACCATTTTCACACAAAATATCCTTCATTGATTCGCGCATTGCAGCATCATCTTCAACAATTAGCAAAGGGCCGTGAGACTTGTGTCGCACACAACGGCTTACCACGTTGAATAAGCGCGTTTTATCAATTGGTTTCGATAAACATTCCACAGCCCCCAACGAATAACCCAAGCCTCTATTTTCAACCATTGTGACTAAAATCACAGGCACGTCACACAAATCAGGATCTTGTTTTAAGGCTTTTAACACACTCCAGCCATCTTGACCTGGCATCATCACATCCAGGGTAATCACTGCGGGTTTGATTTTCTTTGCGGCAAGAAGCCCTTCTTCTCCACTTGTTACAGTCTGTACATCAAAGCCTTTTTGGCTCAAAAAATGTGACATGATTCTCCGCACTGATGGATCATCGTCAATCACAAGAACCGTAACCACACTTTCTCGTCGCTCTATATTTTCAGACTTATCAGTCTCTGAAAAACGTTTTCCTTCTGCAATAGCACCCACCTGCCAGGCTATTTGTGTAACGCTATTTTTGTCTTCACTAGGTAACGCTGGCCCTTTTTTGATAGGCAGTGAGATCGTAAAAGTAGATCCTTGCCCTGATGCGCTAATAATACTTATATCGCCACCCATCATATTGCAAAAGTGTTGGCTGATAACCAAGCCAAGTCCGGTACCGCCGAATCGTCTAGTCGTTGATGGATCAGCCTGAGAAAATGCCTCAAATAGTCTCTCCTGTTGCTCCTGAGACATACCAATGCCATTATCTTTCACGCTGAAATTAATTATATCCTGGCCATTCAGCGTTTCCCGCCGTACCGTCAATACAATTTCACCGCCGGGTGAAAATTTTCCAGCATTACTTAGCAAGTTAAATAATGACTGGCGAATCTTTGTAAGATCTGCATACAAATCCCCAATATTATCCGGACAACTCACATCAATTTTATTGTCATTCTTAATGAATAATGGCTGTATGGTATCCACAATGGTATTAAGCATTGTACTCACATCGAACCATTCCTCATAAAGATCCATTTTGCCTGCTTCAATTTTGGTTAAATCCAAAATATCATTAATCAGCGTTAATAAATGGCGACCGGAGGAGTGTATTTTTGCGAGATCGTTCAAGTGTTGCTGATCACCCGCCTCCTCGACTTCTTCCATCATCATTTCGCTGTAACCAATAATAGCATTTAGTGGCGTGCGTAATTCATGACTCATGTTTGCCAGAAATAAACTTTTAGATCGACTGGCATCCAGCGCTGCATCTCTTGCAGACGCAAGATCCAAAGTTCGCTGCTCTACGAGGTCTTCCAAATGATCGCGGTGCTTTTTTAATTCTTTTTCCGCGCTTTCTCTGATTCTTACCTCCTGGCTCAACTCATCATTGTGTGATGATAAAGAGTCGTACAGGGCTTTCAGTTCATCAGTCATTTCGTTGAAGCCTTCCGCCAACTCACTGACTTCACGATTTCCGCTGACAACAACGGTTTTACCCAGCTGTTTCTTATCCAGACGAATACTGCGCAATTGCTCCCCTAATCGCATCAGTGGTGTCAGCGCTGTTTTATTTAAAATAGAGATCATCATTGCTGCTATCAGCACACTGATAAATATACCTGCAGCAATATATTTATTTTGTGCGTGTTCAAGTTGCGCCTCAAACTCACTCATATCCTTAAGCAATGAAAGAGTGAATGCGTCTTCCCCTTGTTCCGTCAGTGGGCGAAAGTTCGCAACAAGCGTTTGTGATCCTGATTGTTCAGTAGGCCATTGAGTTGATTCATACGCCGTCTTCCCATTTTGGTATCGTATCCGTAACGGCATGCCCAAATTAGACTCAATGGCTTGCAGTGAATAAACCGGATCAGTGACTATTTCCAGATAGCCTTTCACCCGCAATCCACCGATGGGCAGCAACATACTGAAATATGGTTTGCCTTCAACCAAACACAATTCAGTGATTGTCTTCAGACGTAACGCACCCTTGCGTTTTGCAGCACGAATCTTCAAATCTGGGCAATTGGCATTCACGGAGGCGGCGTCGGCAAGCGCTCGTGAGAATAATGTGAATTTTTTATCGTAAACAGCAAGACTTTCTAACTTAACTACTCCTGCTGTAACAAAGTATTGATGGAACTGTGATTGTAGATGCTCATCCAGACCGCTGGCATCCTTATTTCTTAAGAACTCCTGGAACTTCTTATCACCCTGAAGTGCCTGGCCAAGGTCATGTGAAACACGCGTCAGGTCATCAAAAAGGGCATTAACCTGCAAGCCGATAATTTGTTCAAAACCGGTTCGCTGACTCTCAATGGCATACTCTCGATAAGTTTCCGCCACCAAAATTGCTAATAAAATGCCGAGAAACCCCATTACCAGCACACTGCCAGCCACGTTGCTTCTGAGTGAAAGATGATTTAACACGTTAGTTATTTCTCACATCACTTTATATGCCGAGGCTGCAACCAACAAGGATAAGATATCACTGCAAGAGTTTATTACATTTTGTGATTTGTAAGCCATCAAAATCAGGCAGTATTCCTGGTTTTTTCAATCGATAAGGCTGGCTGCCCATTAGATTCAATCCTAACCATGGGGCATCAACATCATGAACAGATATATCGGCAGAATTAACTGAAAGTTAATGGTCTAAAGGAGGTGCTTTACTTCTACGGGAGGGTAACGGTTTAGGCGCAAAAGGCTGTACGTACTTCTGAAAATACTCTCGCGCCTGTTTTTTGAGGGACTCCAGCATTACCACGCCGGCTTCTCCCTGTTCTTTAAGCGCCGTCTCGATCACCAACCGATTCTCAAATGCGACCTTGTAACCCTGCGACGCAGCCGCATGAAACCACAGATACGCGCGCGAGACATTCTGCGGAACCCCGAGGCCATTGGCATAAATCACACCGAGGTTAATCTGCGCCAAACCCTGCCCGTGCTCTGCCGCTTTGAGATACCACACAAAGGCCTTTTGCAGGTCTTTGTCCACGGCCTCACCGTTATCGTACATGTAAGCCAGATAATATTGCGCGTCAGGCAAGCCTTGTTCTGCGGCCTTTTGAAACCATTTGAAGCTTTTACCCAGGTTTTTCTCCACGCCTTTGCCGGTGCGGTACAACATCGCCAGATCGTATTGCGCATCTGCATTCCCGGTTTCTGCCAGGCGTAAAAATACTGCCAATGCCTTGGCATAGTCTTTTTTGTCTACCGCCGAAATACCCACCTCGAGCGTAGACTCACTCGTGGTCTCTGCGGGTGTATCAGCCTGAGCTGAAAATACAGGGAAGCTAAGAAGTAAACAGCCCAACAGCAGCTGAGCTACACTACAACGTCGATAGAAATACCGCATAAACAACAACCACTCGCTAATAATTATTATTCTATTTATGTACTGACAGACTCAGTAACAACAGACTAGGCATCCACAGACTTCATCCATTTTTTCAATGTGCGATTTGGGGTGGGTGGAGCTACGCCTCGTGGAATCGAAATATCAATGGCTCCACAACGCACCCGTACGGCCTTACGGAAAGCACCCTCATAACCGTACTTTCGCACCGAAAAAGAGACATTGCGCTGTTTGCCTTTTTCCATAAAACGCGCACTCCAGTGGACTCGTAAACTGCCTGCCTTGTCCGTTACAGAAAGCGTTACGCCAACCAAGCCGCTGGTACTGCGGGAATCCACGCTATGCTCCCGCGTTTTTCGCAGATGCACCGGGACAATTTTATTCTTCTTCACGACCTTGTCGCGGTGTGTTTGTGCCGCAAGTTTTGCCTTGGCCTTGCTACCATGTACACCATCCGAAAAGAGCTTTGATTCGACGGGCTTTGAGTCTTTGTAAACACGCACCCACCAACCATGTGTATTACCGTGATCCATGCGCGTGATGTAGGTTAAGCCAAGCCCTTTTGATGCCTTGCTTGCTGATTTTTTACTCGATTTTTTAATCGCCACGGTAGTGCTCCTCCTGCATTGTCACACTGTCATCAGCAGTACCGCGTGTATATTGTCTGCCGTTACAGCCCATTATTTGTCATCCGTTGATTGACCTGCTTTTTCAACAGTATTCCAGTGCGCGTCGCTAACTTTACAATCCAGCAATGCCATCGCCGCTACTGCCACAATGGACACGATAACTAGATAATGTGTTACGCCCAAATCACCCACATTAAAATAGATATACGCTGAACACGCCGCTAATACCGAATATATACCTAAGCGCATCGGCACAATCCATGCCTTGGGTAACGCACTGCCCTTCTGCTCTTCCGATTGCTTTTTCAAGGTTCTGAAAGCCCTCAATTTCCAGTTATTACAATAACGCCATAATCAGAAAATTGCATAACAGCCACCGTGTTTCGAATAATAGAACATAGACAATAAGGTGCAAGCAATTTGGTGATCTTTTTATAGTTGGTTTCAATAGCTTAAGTGAATTCATCAAACACTCTCCGAGATTGGCGGAGTGTACCACAGGCATTATTTCCGTAAAAAAGCCACTCAGGTGGTATTTTTCGGTTCCTCCCAAAGATCGAATCTGTGATTTCCATCACCATAAGAATGTGCAGATACTCACGTCATGTGGCCGATAACAACAATAGAATATGGATTGTTCGCAATAGCACCGTAGCGGATAACAAAACTTATTAAGCAGGCAACATTATGGCTAAACAACGCAACATCATTGACTTCGATCTCACCCGCCGTACCATCGGTACTGAGCGTAGCATAACCTTGCCCCAGCTAGTGGTCTCGGCCCAGCGCACAGCCAAACATCAGCTACGCCAGTTGCTACCCAGCTTTTTTTCCAGCATTGATGACAGTCTGTTTGACATGGCTGACAAAGCCGAGAGCAACCAGCAGCAAACCCTTTACTTTGATGCCATGCGTGAAGTACGCCTGCGCAAGGATGCCATGCAAAAAGCCTATTTTGACACTCTCACCGTGTCCTTCCAACATTCGCTGAGCGAGCCTATTGCGCAGACAAAAGCCGCCAGCTCACTAGATAATGCCGGCCTGATGGAAGATGAACAGCTGGAAGAATCATTGGCCATCACCAACATGGTGACCAGTGCCGAAACCCGCTCCAAAGAGGCGCTGTTTGGCCTTACTACGCGCCTGGATTTTCTGATTGAAGATATCGAAATCACCAAAGACAATAACCCGCTGCGCCCAGAGATATTATTTGAGGCCTTTATCCCCGCCGTCAAACTCATGGATGCCGACATCAAGGTACGCCTGGTCATTTTCAAACTGTTTGACAAATTTGTGGCGCAAAAAATTGACCCCCTGTACAACAGCATCAACGCCGATTTAGTTGCCGCAGGCGTGCTGCCACGCATAAAAAGCACCGTACGCAAATCAGCCGACGAACCGATGAACCCATACGCGACTGCCAGCAATTTTGCCGCAGGCGAAATGTCAGACGAGGCAGATGGTTTTCCCAATATGCCGGTAATTGATCCCAACCAACCGGAAGGCATGTTCAATTCGTTGCAGCAACTACTGTCCATGTCCCGCAGCGTCCCCGTCACGGGTGGCGCTACGGTTAGCGGCGCCCCCAGCAGTGCTCCTGGTGGAGGTACTGTGGCGCCAGGAATGATGGCAGGCGGCATTAGCGGTGCAGGAGGCGCAGGTACTGCCGGAGTGGCAAATGTCGCGGGGGCAGAAGCAGCAAACGGTACTACCGGTGTACTCACCTACGCGCCTCAGCAGGTGCTAACAGCACTCAGCCAAATTCAATCTGCCGGTGACTCGTTAATGCAGCAATCACAGCAGCAACACGAACCCAGCGCCAACATCATTAAATCCACGGTTATCGAGGCCATTGCTGGCACTCAAGCAGGCGCATCGGCAGACGAAGACAAAGAGATCGGCCAGGCCGACACCGATGCCATCGACATCGTCAGCATGCTATTTGATTTCATCCTCGACGATCCCAGCCTGCAAGACAATCTCAAGGCACAAATAGCTCGCCTACAAATCCCGCTACTGAAAGTGGCAATCATCGACAAAGACTTCTTTGCGAAAAAGAGTCACCCGGCTCGACAGCTTCTCAACGAGCTCGCTTACGCGGGCAGCGGACAAGAGGAAATGGATCCGGAAGAAGACGCGGTCTTTCAGATGGTCAGTTATGTGGTGGACTCAATTCTTGCCGAGTTTGAAGAAAATACCGAAGTCTTCTCCACCCTGCATGATGAGTTTGTTGAGTTTATCGAAAAAGAACGCGAGTCCAACAAGCTCGCTGGTGAGATGTTGGAAAATACCAAAGACCTGGTAGCCGGTGAAATTCAACGCCGCGTCACCGACAACCGTGTACCACCCCTGGTCAGCATTATTTTGATCGAAGCCTGGAAAGACGTGCTCACCCATCTCTATTTGCGCGATGGAGATCAGGGCACCGCGTGGAATACCGCGCTGCAAGTGGCCGACGATTTGATCTGGAGTGTGCAACCCAAACTCGCCGCGAGTGAACGCCAGCGGCTGATTAAAATCATTCCCCGGATACTCAATGGGCTGCGTGATGGTCTGACCCTGATTCAATTCGACCACGAAGCCACCGAACAATTATTCGCCGGTCTCGAAACCTTGCACTTGGCCAGTTTGCGCGGCGGACTGGAAACCGAAACGCCAGCCGCTCAACAAACTGAACCGACGTCTAACAGCCTCAGTGATGATGACTTTGGCATCGACATGTCCGCCATGCCTGAAGAGGCCAATGCAGAGCAAGGTAATGGAGATAGCTTCATCGAAGAAATCATCCTCGCCTCCGAGCAACCCCTGCCTTGGGAAGGCGACGAACTCACTAGTAGTCAATACGCCGAAGACATCAAAGACATGGCGCTAGGCACTTGGGTGGAGTTCATCGACGCCGAAACCGAAACACGCAAACGCGGCAAACTAGCCTGGAAGTGTGACTTCACCGGTGAATATACCTTCGTGGATCGTAAATACAAAGTAGTGGCCGACATGTCCAACCGTAAACTCATCGATGAGTTTGAGTCAAGCCACGCCAGTTTTGTGGATGACGTGCCATTATTTGATCGCGCGCTAGACTCTGTGATCAGCGGCATTAAACACGCATTGGACCGTAAAGGCTCTGAGGCTGAGCCTGCTGTGCACTAGGCGACCTACCCGCTTAACAAAATCTCTAGGATTGAGATTCACCCACCGTCTTTGCGCCGCCAAACCAGGAGAGTTTTTTGTGCAGCGTTACCACGTCACCCACAATAATTAAGGTGGGTGGTTTTATAGTTGTCTGATCAAGCAATTCGGACATCGTATCCAGCGTACCCACCAACACTTTTTGTTCCCGCGTCGTGGCCTTTTGTACCAGCGCCATGGGCTTGTCTGCTGGTAAACCGTGCTCGATCAATTTGGCGCACAAGGTCTTCACACCCAACAGACCCATGTACACCACTAAGGTCTGATTCGGCTGCGCCAGTGCTGGCCAGTTGAGATTCATACTGCCATCTTTAAGGTGTCCGGTGACAAAAGTTACCGACTGCGCGTAATCACGGTGGGTCAATGGAATACCCGCATAAGACGCCGCACCTGCCGCTGCGGTAATCCCCGGCACAATCTGAAAACGTACACCTTCTTGCATCAAGGTTTCGATTTCTTCGCCACCGCGGCCGAAGATAAACGGGTCGCCGCCCTTCAATCGCAATACGCGTTTGCCTTTTTTGGCGATGCGGGCTAACAGTAAGTTGATGTCTTCCTGTGGCAAGGTGTGTTTGTCGCGCTCTTTGCCCACGTACACCAGGTCAGCATCACGGCGCGCCATGTCGAGAATCTCGGCAGACACCAACCGGTCATAAACGATCACGTCCGCTTGTTGCAGCAGGCGCAAGGCACGGAAGGTCAACAGATCGGGATCGCCCGGCCCCGCGCCTACCAGATAAACCTCACCGCGGTCTTCAGCAACCTGTGCCGCATCCACCGCATTGTGCATGGCCTCACGCGCCGCCTCTTCTTTGCCGGCAAAGATTTGTTCGGCAATAGACCCCTGTGCCACGTCCTCCCAAAAACGCCGCCGCCTGCCTTCATCGGTGAGTTTTTCTTTTACCTTGCCACGGAATTCATTCATCAATGAAGCAAGACGACCGTAGGCGGAAGGAATCAATGTTTCAAGACGGGCGCGCAACAGGCGTGCTAATACCGGTGAGGCACCACCGGTGGACACCGCCACTTGCACGGGTGAACGATCGATAATTGACGGCACGATAAAACTACAAAGCTCGGGTTGATCCACCACGTTCACGGGAATGCAGTTAGCGTGTGCAAGATCAGAAACATGTTTATTGGTTGCCTGATCATCGGTGCCCGCGACAATCAATGCACAAGCTTCGATATCGGCATCTTCGAAGACCCGCGCCTCGTGGGAAATTTCATTATTGGCGACACGATTTTGCAGGCTCTCGCACAACTCGGGCGAGACGACTTTCACTTCTGCGCCAGCACGATGCAACAAAGACACCTTGCGTGCCGCAACGTCGCCGCCGCCCACCACCAATACACGTTTACCGTGAAGATCAAAAAAAACGGGGAAATACTTCATGTGAACCCTTTACAATTTTACGGGGTGGGCGACACCCACCCGTGGATATTTTCCTGGGGAATAAATCAATCCGGGGAAAACCCCTTCCCCCCTCACCCTAACCCTCTCCCCCAAGGGGGAGAGGGAATGGTTCTTCGTTAACACGCAGACCTCGGCGCATTCAGTTCAGCCGAGTCCTTAGTCCTTAGTCCTCAGCACTTCAACCCCACCCATGTACGGCTGCAATACCTCCGGCACGGTAATGCTGCCATCGGCGTTTTGATAATTTTCCATCACTGCTACCAGAGTGCGGCCCACCGCCAGACCCGAACCATTCACCGTGTGCACCAGGGCTGGTTTACCGCCATCGGCGGTACGGTAGCGTGCCAACATGCGCCGCGCCTGAAAATCTTCGAAATTGGAACAGGATGAGATTTCACGGTAGGTGTTTTGTGCAGGCAACCAGACTTCCAAATCATAAGTCTTGGCACTGGAGAAACCCATATCACCGGAGCACAGGGTCATAACCCGATAGGGTAGGTTTAGTGCCTGCAGGATTTTTTCCGCATGGCTGGTGAGCGCTTCCAGTGCATCGTAAGACTCTTCGGGACGCACCACTTGCACTAGCTCCACCTTTTCAAACTGATGCTGGCGAATCAGGCCGCGCGTGTCTTTGCCATAGGCACCCGCCTCGCTGCGGAAGCAGGGGGTATGGGCGACAAACTTACGCGGCATGTCAGCCTCGTCGATGATCACGTCACGCACAATGTTGGTCAGCGGCACCTCGGCGGTGGGAATCAGGTAATAACCACCATCACCCATTTGAAACAGATCTTCCTCGAACTTGGGCAGTTGCCCGGTGCCACGCAAACTATCGGCGTTCACTAAAAACGGCACGTAGGTTTCGGTATAGCCGTGCTCGCTGGTGTGGGTGTCTAACATCAATTGGATAAGCGCCCGCTGCATGCGCGCTAGCGATCCACTGAGTAGACTGAAACGACTGCCGGTAATCTTTGCCGCCGTTTCAAAATCCATGCCGTCCACCATCTCGCCTAAATCAACATGATCCTTCGGATCAAATTCAAAGACCTTTGGCTCACCCCAGCGGCGCACTTCCACGTTGTCATTTTCATCAATACCCACCGACACACTCTTGTGCGGCAGGTTGGGCACGCCCATGAGGATGCCGTCTAATTCTTGTTGGACATCACGCAGCTGCGCTTCGGCATCACTGAGTTTGTCACCCATGTCAGCGACGGCAGCCAGCAACGGCGCCGTGTCTTCGCCATTGGCCTTGGCTTTACCAATGCTCTTGGAACTGTTGTTGCGCAGGCGTTGTAAATCCTGCGTGTGCACTTGCAGCTCTTTGCGCTTCTCTTCCAACGTTGCAAGTTTCTCAACGTCCAGCGTAAAACCGCGATTGGCCAGTTTTTTTGCCACCGCATCCAGCTCGGTGCGTATCAGCTTGGGGTCCAACATAGTATTTCCTGTTTTCGAAAATTGTTATTTATGGTTAGGTTTCATTTTTATCGACTGCCAGCGTTCCCGGCCAGCTGACAATATGCCCAGGGCCAACGATCTGATAAAGATAGTCGATCATTTCCTCGGCCTTGGCTTGCTCATCAAAAAATTCTATCACTACCGGCAAATCCAGTGACAGATCCAGCAGCGATGAGGAATGAATCGAGCCCGATTTGCCAAAGCCCGCGATGCCGCGAAACACGGTAACGCCACGCACCTTGCCCCAGTCGTTGAGCCGCTTAAGCAAGGTTTCCAGGTGCGCCTCGGCCTCGGTGAGATAAACCCGTACCATCGTGATTTCAATCGTCTTCATAATGACCTCCCAGCCAGTACACCCACCCAGGCAGCGACGAGACACAACGTCACACTCAATAGCACATTCAATAATGCCCGGATGAGTTCGCCCTCCTCCACCAGGTTGAGGGTCTCAATGGAGAACGTGGAAAAGGTGGTAAAGGCGCCCAGTAAGCCAATCAACAATGCCGCTCGCCAATGCGGCCCCACCATCAATTTGTCCACCAGCAGCACGTACAACGCGCCCATCATTAAAGAGCCTAGCACGTTGACCGCCAATGTCCCGTAGGGAAAGGTGCGGCCCACCAAAGTATAAATGCCGTTAGACACCCAGAAGCGCAACAGGGCTCCCACCGCGCCGCCTGCGGCGATGGCTAGGGCTTGCATGTGTTAAAAAATCCCTGCATGTCTGCTGACTCTTTCCTATCATTTAAACCGAAAAATTACTTCCCCCGTCACTCCGATGTACACCTACATGGATGTAGGGGGTAGAGCGACACAGGATGCCAAAGCCGAGGCCGGAGTCCAGAGGCGCTAGTTGGCAATCCGGATTCCGGCCTTTATGCTCCAGAGGGTATGCGCCGAAATGACGGCCGTAAAATTCTGCTGCATTTTGGCCATTACGAATCCTGCTCAGACTCTCGGCTCAGTTTGCGCAAATAGGCCAGCCGTTCACCAATTTTTATTTCCAACCCGCGTTCAACCGGTTGATAGTATACCCGCTCACCCAGTGCCTCCGGGAAGTATTTCTCGCCGGCGGCAAAGCCGTCGGCCTCATCGTGGGCGTAACGATAATCCTTGCCGTAATCCAGTTCCTTCATCAGTTTGGTGGACGCATTACGTAGGTGTAACGGCACCTCCTGCGAACCTTCGTTGCGAGCGTCACGCATCGCCGTATTGAAGGCCGCGTACACGGCATTGCTCTTCGGCGCACAGGCGAGATACACCACCGCCTGGGCCAGCGCCAGTTCGCCCTCGGGGCTACCGAGGCGTTCCTGCGTCTCCCAGGCATTGAGCGCCAGTTGCAGACCGCGCGGATCGGCATTACCAATATCCTCCGAGGCCATGCGCACGATGCGCCGCGCGACGTACAACGGGTCACAGCCGCCATCCAGCATGCGAGTCATCCAGTACAGCGCAGCATCGGGATTGGAACCTCGCACGGATTTATGCAGGGCAGAAATTTGGTCGTAAAAGGCTTCGCCGCCTTTATCAAAACGTCGTAGGCCACCGGCCAGCACCTCACTTAACAAGGCTTCGGTGATGCGTTCTTCACCCTGTTCATCAGGCTCACTAAGATCGGCAGCAATCTCCAGCAAGTTCAACGCACGACGGGCGTCCCCATCAGCGGCCTGCGCCAGGGCATCGCGCATCGCATCATCAACCTGCAAGGTGCGCCCACCCAGTCCGCGTTCAGCATCGGCCAACGCGCGATCCACCACATCCCGAATGTCTTCGACGCTCAAGGATTTAAGCACGTACACTCGTGCCCGCGACAACAGCGCGTTATTCAATTCAAAGGAGGGATTTTCGGTGGTGGCGCCGATGAAGGTCACCGTGCCGTCTTCCACGAAGGGCAAAAAGGCATCCTGTTGGGATTTGTTAAAACGATGCACCTCGTCCACGAACAACACTGTGGCACGACCCTGCTCGTTGCGCAGCCGCTTCGCCATTTCGATGGCGGCACGGATATCCTTCACTCCAGAAAGCACTGCCGACAAGCTGATGAATTCCGCCGCGGCACGCCGCGCTATCATTCGTGCCAGGGTGGTTTTACCCGTACCCGGCGGGCCCCAAAATACCATCGAGTGCAGTCGGTCTTGCTCGATAGCCAGGCGCAGTGGTTTGCCTTCGGACAACAGGTGCGACTGTCCGCAGTACTCCGATAATTCGCGCGGGCGCATGCGGTCGGCCAGCGGGTGGCTGCCGGCATCTTCCGTATTGGCGAACAGGTCGACGGTGTTATTCATCGCCAAAGTTAAATAGCCAAGCGTTAAGAATCACGATTATCTCTGACTGGTGTAAATCATTAACAAAATCACAAAAACCAATAATATTGCATATGGCAAGCACAGCTGTTTTCTGCCAAATAGCCCAAATGCCTTAATGTTTTTGCAGTGAAATTCTTTATTGCAATTTGCACATACGATCACGTCAAATTCGTCATGTTCACGAGCAACACTACGGGATGTTATGAAGAATGCAGCCCCCAAATTCTTCCAGTGTTTAGTTGAAGAGTTATGAGCTGAGCAATATGGACAAATACAATTTCCCATACTTCACGCCTTGAATTAAGAAAACAAGTCGGACATGAAAGCGCTGCTGCCCTGTTAGCTTTTTTCGTCATTCCGGCGCAGGCCGGAATCCAGAAAGTTATTACTGCATAGCTTCAAGATGCTAACAGCCTGGATTCCGGCCTGCGCTGGAATGACGGGGGAAAATTTGTGGGGTGGCAAAATGCAGACATGAAATAGTGGCTGACAGGGTAACTTTTATCTTTCCCCTTCCCCCTTTTCTCCGCCCACCACATCCACCCCTTTCGGCGGCACAAACACAAACGTGTCCACCGGCAGCGTGAGACCCGTCTCCACATTGGCAAAGGCCAGTTTGGTGAGTTGATCAAAACCGTCCGCCAGCTCCATGCTGCGCAGGTGTTTTTGATCAAAACCCAGGCGTACGGCCTTGAAGCCGGTGTCCGCCTGCTTAGGTTGCAGTTCCACCCACAGCAGGTTGTCACCTCGGTCTGGCAGTTCCTTGATGTCAAAACGCTCTGGCAAGACACCATCGCCGCTGAGTAATAACGCCGGGGTATCGCCCAGCGCCGTATCCAGTGGCTTGACGATCACCTGTTCCAAGTCCACATCGTAAATCCACAAGCGTTTGCCATCGGCCACGATCTGCTGTTCGTAGGGTTGGGTGTAGTCCCAGCGGAACTTGCCGGGGCGCTGCATCAGCAGGGTGCCGCGGGATTCCTCCGGCTGGGCAAATGCCGCGCCCTGCACCGTCTGCGCGAACTCGGCGCGCATCGCACCTTTTTGCGCAAAAAAGGCGTTAAGCCGGTCGGTGGCGGGACCGGCCTGGGCAGACAGGGTCAATAACAGGAGCGCGGCGCACACGGCCGTCTTGAGTCTTTTCATCACAGTTTTCACACGGTTCTCAGCAATAACATCATCGGCACATCATACCGTGTCTGGCCGTGGCTGGGCATTGCCCGCCAGCCACAACCACAAAAAGCCGCCCAGACCCGCCAGCAGCGAGGCGGCAAGAATGCCGGTCTTGGCCATCAGTAACAACTCCGGCTGACCGACAAAACCCAGCTCGGCGATAAAGATGGACATGGTAAAACCGATGCCACCCAGCAGAGCCACCCCGGCGACCTGGCTCATGGAGGTGCCTTTGGGGAGTTGACCAATACCCAGCTTCAGCGCCAGCCAGCTCACCCCGGCGATACCGATGAATTTGCCCAGCACCAGGCCCAGCATCACACCAAAGGTCACCGGATGGGACAGCGTCTCACCCAGGGCGCCCATGTCCAGCGGGATACCGGCATTAAAAAAGGCGAACACGGGAATCACCAGAAAGGCCACCGGCAGGTGCATGGAATGCTCCAGGCGCTGCAGCGGTGTCTCCACCAGTTGCACGCCGTTTTCCAGAGTCTGCACGATGGCACGCTGTTCCTCGTTGTTCATGATGCTGGTACCGGGGCGGTAGCTTTTGTCAAAACGGGCAATAAGTTCTTTCACGCGCTGGCTGAACAGGTCCGGATCGTACTTGGGTCGCGCCGGGATAGTCAGCGCGGTGAGCACCCCGGCGAGGGTAGCGTGTACCCCGGACTTCAACAGCGCCAGCCACAACAGGATGCCGATCAAAAGATACGGCAGCGGACGACGAATACCGCCGAAGTTGAAACTCACCAACAGGGCCAGTAGCCCGACGGCGATGGCCAGCATGGACCAGTCGATCTGCTCGGTGTAAAACAGCGCGATCACCACCACCGCCCCCAGATCATCGACAATGGCCAAGGCCACCAGAAAGGTAATCAGGCTCTTCGGCACACGATGCGCCAGCAACACCAGCGCGCCGATGGCAAAGGCAATGTCCGTGGCCATGGGGATGCCCCAGCCGCGGGCTCCCTCCCCCTGTGCATTGAGTGCGAAGTAGATCAGCGCCGGCACCACCATGCCGCCGATGGCCGCCAGCACCGGCAACAAGGCCTGACGCGGCTTCGCCAGCTCACCCACCAGTATTTCGCGCTTCAGCTCCAGACCCACCACGAAAAAGAACAGTGCCATCAGTCCGTCATTGACCCAGTGCTGCAAAGATTTTTCCAACGCCCAGCCGCCGATATTGAAACCGATGGACACGTGACTCAGGTGCAGATAACTCTCCGCCAGGCTGCTGTTGGCCAACACCAGCGCCAACGCCGCAAAGGCCATCAGCAACAGGCCACTAGTCGTCTGCCGGTGAATAAACTCTTCGAAGGGAGTGAACACCTTGTCAAAGGTCTTCTCCCACGGCGCGAAGTGGATCTTTTTATCACTTGAAGGCAGGGGGTCTTGTTTGGCCATTTTTGAACCTGTTGTTCTTTTATTTGCGAATAGTGATGTGGGCGAAACTGGGAAATTAAATGGTGGGTTTAGTAAGGGATTTGGTTACGATTGCTGCATATTTCTAGATGCCGACAGCATACCGTAGATTGGTGTACTGTTTCACAGCCCATTAAGTGCGGTTGATTTCTTAATTTCTACCAGAAGGCTGTGAGTTACTTTTCTTTGAGTGGCCAAAGAAGAGTAACCAAAAGAAAATCCTCCCTGTGTTTCATCCCTGACGGGATGCCCTGCGCTCCTCACCCTTTGTGGGGGTTTTCCACAAAGGACCCCGGTGCTCAGTGAAACACCAAGGGATTAAACACCCCTCACCCCAACCCTTTTATGCCCCAGAGGGTACTCCCCACAAGGGGGGAGTAAACCCGAATACTCCGAATCTACGACGCAGTTCGATCCCTTCGATGCAGCCGAGCATCGCAGCCTTCATTGGATTGAGCAAAAATTTGTTTGAGGGAGCGTAGCGAGCGAGTTTATTTTTGCGCCAATGAAGGCGAGAAGCGCAAGGAACCCGCGAAGCGGGCAAATCGAGGGTGTGCTTTCTTTTGGTTCCGTTTTCTTTGCACAAGCAAAGAAAATGAACACGCAGCTTCCGCCAAAAAAATATTAAAACAACCTAACAATCAACTGCGGAACCTCCACAGATTTATGTTGGGGTTCGTTCCTCACCCCAACCTAACCGACCCTCATCCTCAATCAAAAATCACGCCGGGACTGGGCGAATTCGTAACCATAGTGACTGGCATACACCCGTCAGAAATCGCTATAACAGAATTTCCTAGCACAGTTGTACTATGAAATAGCTCTTTTGATCGCATGTCAGTAAAACCAGAAGCCCACAAAAACATTTCTGCTCCGAAGTCACTAGGTATTACTATCATTCCTGCTTCCTTTATCTGAGAAGTAACGCATCCTTTCTTAAGGTACTCAGCAGATCCATAAAAATATGGGGAACCAATGAGTTTGTACTGATGTAGCCCGTTTACACAATGGTCAGCGATTTGTATAACATTCTTTCCTTCTATTTCTAATGCTTCTATGAATACACTATAGGGTATGTAGATCATGTGGTTGCCACGATAGCCTGTTAAAGGCACATCTTGACCGTCAAAATATCTCTTAAATAAAACATGACACAGGTAGTGAAAGCGTATCTGATATGAGGATAAATTTCTTAAAATGGAAAGATAATGAACTGCTCTGTCGTCTACACCATCTTCAGTGCGTGAAGCAGCTAAAATTCCACCAAGATACTCAGCGAGTAATTCATCCTCACAGAATTGGGCCTCATCAATTACATGTTTGAGCACACGAGGTGGGACACCGCCTCGGTTATTTATTCGGCCCCCTAATTTTCTATATCCGGCAGCAATAACTTTACATAAATTTTCATCACACTTGGTGACAACTTTTAGCAATCGATCACCAAGATATTCTGCGGTAGGACCTAAAAATGTATCAACTGATTCTTTAGCTAAATAGACGCCTGCTCCCGCAGCGCTTACCGTGTTTATTGTACCCGGGTCGATTGGCATAATTTTGCACCCCCCTTCCAAATTGGGAAAAAATCAATAAAGCTCAAACCTTAAACTGTAAGCCCTCTACTTAATTAATCCGCCGGCGGCGGAGGCGCAATCACCTCACGCGAACCATTGCTCTCCAACGGCCCAACAACGCCGGAGCGTTCCATTTCTTCCACCATGCGCGCGGCACGGTTGTAACCGATGCGCAGGCGACGTTGCACGCCAGAAATGGAGGCCTTGCGAGTTTCGGTAACGATGCGCACGGCTTCGTCGTAAAGCGCGTCCATCTCTGAATCTTCTTCACCTTCACCCGGCATGCCACCCATGTCAGCACCCACTGCGGGGCCTTCGAGTACTTCGTCGATATATTGCGGTTCGCCGCGACTTTGCCAGTCGGCGACCACACGATGCACTTCGGCGTCCGAAACAAACGCGCCGTGCACACGAGTGGGAATGCTAATGCCGGGTGGTAAGTAAAGCATGTCACCGTGACCTAACAATTGCTCGGCACCGCCCTGATCGAGAATGGTGCGCGAATCCACTTTGGCGGACACCTGAAACGCGATGCGCGTGGGGATGTTGGCCTTGATCAGCCCGGTGAGCACGTCCACCGACGGCCGCTGCGTCGCCAGCACCAGATGCATGCCAGCAGCGCGGGCTTTTTGCGCGAGGCGGGCGATGAGCTGTTCCACCTTTTTGCCCACGGTCATCATCATGTCGGCGAGCTCATCCACGACTACGACGATCTGCGGCATTGATTCTAGAAATTTTTCGTCACCCTCCATAATGGGTTTGAAAAATGGATCCGCGATAGACTCACCAGCCTCGATGGCATCGTTCACCTTGCGATTAAACCCAGCCACGTTGCGCACGCCCATGTGCGCCATAAGTTTGTAGCGGCGTTCCATTTCCGCCACACACCAGCGCAGGGCATTGGCGGCCTCTTTCATATCAGTGACCACGGGGGCGAGCAAATGCGGAATGCCTTCGTACACGGACAACTCCAGCATTTTCGGATCGATCATGATCATGCGCACTTCATCCGGCGTGGCGTTGTACAACATGCTCAACACCATGGCGTTGAGACCCACAGATTTACCCGAGCCGGTGGTG
This sequence comes from uncultured Ectothiorhodospiraceae bacterium, assembly GCA_964645165.1. GTDB lineage: Bacteria > Pseudomonadota > Gammaproteobacteria > SZUA-152 > SZUA-152 > SZUA-152. The sequence continues at coordinate 1,642 of CAZXZI010000018.1, read as the reverse complement.
CCGGCCACCAACAGGTGTGGCATCTTCGCCAGATCCGCCACCACGGCGTTACCGGAGATATCTACGCCCAGTGCCAGAGTCAGCGGCGAACGCGCTTTTTCGTATTCGTCAGATTTAATGATTTCGGAAAGGCGCACAATCTCGCGGTGCTCGTTGGGCAGCTCCAAACCAATAGTGGATTTGCCAGGAATCACTTCCACGATGCGCACACTAATGGCCGACAGCGAGCGCGCCAAATCCTTGGACAGATTGCTGATGCGGCTCACCTTGATACCCGGCGCCAGTTCCAGCTCGTAGCGGGTGACCACCGGGCCGGGATGCACTTCCACCACCTGCGCCTCAATATTGAAGTCGGCCAGCTTCAATTCCACCTGCCGGGAGATAGCCTCCAGCGCGGAAGTGGAGACATCGGCCTTGCGTGCCTCGGCCGGATCCAACAGCGACAACGCCGGCAGGCTGCCTTCCACCGGTGTGTCAAACAGCGGCACCTGACGTTCTTTTTCTTCCCGCGCCGACACCTTGGCCACGGGCTTGATCACCGGCTCAATGCGCGGTGGTGGGCGTTTGGCCACCCTGGTTTTGTCCACCTTGACAGCGGCTTCCCGTTTTTGCCGCGCGCGGCGACCGGCAATTTCGTCGCGCAGATTGAGGAAGCCTTCGCGTACGCGGGCAAGGGTATTCAATGTAAAACGACCGGTGGCGTCCATCAGCCACAGCCACGACAGGCTGGTCAACAGCGTCACGCCAGTAAGAAACAGCGCCAGCAGGAATAAGGTACCACCCAGCAGGCTCACCATGCTCACCAGACCGCTGCCCACCACGTCGCCCAACACGCCGCCGGGGCCCTCGGGCAGATGCGCGAAGTCGGCGAAATGCAACTTGGCCAAACCAGCGCCCGCGCCCAGGGTGAGCAGGAAACCCGCCAGACGCAGCGCACCGTGGCGCAGATCAAACGCCGCTTCTGGCTGTTTGCGACCGGTGAATAGCAACCAGCCAAGGTAGGCCACACCCACCGGCACCAGGTAGGCGAGATAGCCGAACAGCAGCAGGAATACGTCGGCAAACCAGGCACCCAGCACGCCGCCAGAATTGGCGATGCTGGCGGTGGATTCACTGTGTGACCAGCCGGGGTCCTGCGCGGTGTATGAAACAAGGGAGACCAGCAGATACAGCGCCGTGGTGCCGAAGATGATCAGCGCGCCTTCGCGCAGACCACGGATCATGTGCGCGGCCAGGGGGGCGCTGGTTTTTTGCTTGTTCTTTGCGATGGATGCTTTTGCTTGTGCCAAAGTGGTGTCCGAGTGGTGGTGTTAGTAGGGAATCTCGACGATTTCGTCAGTGCCTGCCCCGCGTAGCGTTTTAGGTATTCCGAGGCATACCCTCTGGGGCATAAAGGCCGGAGTGACGGTTGATTCGTGCCCAGCGTCCACGATTCAATGGCACTATGTTACCTGTTTCAGCGCCGGATGCACTATTTCCCCGCGTTCGACATTGATGCCACGCCGCAATTCTCCGCTCTCTCGCCAATCCTTCTGCGCCAATTTGGAAACGTAAGAAATCAGCGCGGCAGACAGACTCTGCGAAGCGCTGCGCGGCACCGCGCCAGGCATGTTCGATACGCAATAATGCACCACGCCATCGA
>CAZXZI010000017.1:0-31235 GCA_964645165.1 uncultured Ectothiorhodospiraceae bacterium | reverse complement strand
GTTATTCGCCAGCTGCTGCATCATCAGCAAACCAGGGCGCTCGTGCGGTCATAATCAATTTACCCGCGCGTTCTTCATCCATATCTTCGATATCGATTAACTCGTCAACGGATTGTTCCGCTAAATCTTCCATGGTGATGACATTGCGGCTAGCTAAAACAAAAGCCAGATGTTGATCCATGCCTTCCATAGCCAACAAATCTTCTGCCGGCTGTTTTTCGTCCAGCACTTCTTCTTGCACCAAGGCTTTGGTTAACAACACGTCTTTTGAACGATTACGCAATTCATTAACGGTGTCATCATCGAATTCTTCGATAGCTAGCATTTCTTCTAATGGAACGTAAGCAATTTCTTCAATGCTAGTAAAACCTTCCTGTACCAAAATACTGGCAAATTCTTCGTCCACGTCCAGTTGCGCCATAAACAATTGCAAGGCGGCCTTACCTTCTACTTCGCCTTTTTCTGACAATTGCTCATCGGACATCACGTTGATCGTCCAACCAGTTAATTCACTGGCAAGTCGTACATTTTGTCCGCCACGACCAATGGCCTGCGACAGCTGTTCTTCTTCCACTGCAATATCCATGCTGTGACTTTCTTCATCCATTACTATGGAAACCACTTCTGCCGGTGACATAGCATTAATCACAAATTGCGCCGGGTTATCATCCCAAAGAATGATGTCCACACGTTCGTCGGCCAGCTCGTTGGACACTGCACGCACCCGAGAACCGCGCATGCCGACACAGGCGCCGACAGGATCAATACGGGCGTCATTCGATCGCACTGCAATTTTTGCACGCGAACCAGGATCACGTGCGGCGGCTAAAATATCAATCAGGCCTTCACCCACTTCCGGAATTTCCAACTTAAACAATTCTATGAGCAATTCAGGTGCAGTGCGGCTGACAAACAATTGCGGGCCACGCATTTCAGAGCGCACATCTTTTAAATAACCGCGCACACGATCACCGGGGCGTACCGCTTCGCGCGGAATCATGTCTTCTCGTGGCACTAAGGCTTCGACATTCTCGCCAAGATCCATGATGATATTGCCTTTATCCAGACGCTTAACCACGCCCATCACTAACTCGCCAATGCGACTTTGAAAAGCTTCAACAACGTGTGCACGTTCGGCATCACGTACCTTTTGCACGATAACTTGTTTCGCGGCCTGAGCAGCGATACGCCCAAACTTGGCGGACTCCATGGGCTCTTCGATAAACTCGCCCACTTTGATATCCGAGTTTTTCTTCAACGCATAAGTTAGTTTAATTTGCGTGTCCGGGTCTTCAAAGTCTTCTGAGTCATCCTCAAACACTTCCCAGGTACGAAAGGTTTTGTATTCACCGGTCGTTCGATCAATATCGACGCGCACGCTGATATCCATGCCACTCAGCTTTTTGCTGGCGGTGGCCAACGCAGCTTCAATAGCACCAAAAATCGTTTCCTTGTCGAGTCCCTTCTCATTCGACACGGCGTCCGCAACCATTAATATTTCTTTGCTGTTCATCGCTCTCCGCCTCACCATAGCCGTGGCATATTGCCAGGGTGTTTAGATTTCTTCCGCTTACTTACCGTTACTCTAAAATTAAATCTCAGCTATCAGATTTGCTTTATCAATCGCACCCAATGCCAATACCAATTCATTTTCGCCAATGTTGACGATCACTTGCTCGTCTTCAACACCTTGCAAAATACCCTTGAACTTACGCTGCCCATTGATGGGAGTAACTAGTTTCAGTTTGGCCTCACGGCCGGCAAACTGCTCAAAATGTTTCAGCGTAAACAATGGCCGCTCCAATCCCGGCGACGATACCTCCAGCTGATACTGCCCCTGGACGACATCTTCCACATCTAGCACACCGCTTAACTGGTGACTTACACGCTGACAATCGTCGACACCCACACCGTTCTCTTTGTCGATGTACACACGTAATAGACCACGGTTCCCCTGCCTGCCGTACTCAATGCCCACAAGTTCGTAGTCAAGTGACTCAACCACCGGTGCGATCACTGCTTGTATGTGAGCTGGTATCTGCCGCACTCTCTTTTACTCCAACTCGCTCCAAAAATTGTGGAGGCCAAATTCCAGAAACAACCTTTTTTCAGAAATAAAAAAAGGGCCCAAGGCCCACCGTCACATCACTACTTTATCCGCGCTAATTATAACGCTTGACGGTCTGCACACCAAGCTGTGCCTGGCTTTTACCTAAAAAAAGGTAAAAAAAAACCACGTTTACTCGTGGCCTCGGCGATTCCCGTTTGAATCGCTAATCCCTTGTGGGATCGTTTAACTTTCTCTTCGACTCGATTGGTAGCAGGAACAGGATTTAAACCTGTGGCCTTCGAGCGGCTGCGCCGGTTGAAAGCTGAGCCCGATCGTCGGGCATCCCTAAAAAACCACCTTCTCGGTTGGTAGCGGGGACAGGATTTGAACCTGTGACCTTCGGGTTATGAGCCCGACGAGCTACCGGACTGCTCCACCCCGCATCCGAGGTGGGGCATTCTACCCAAGTCCGCCCAAAATACAAGCCTGCTCGACAAATAGTTGGCGGTTTTTGCTATTATTTCTCAGCTTCAAGCAGCACGTAGGCAATCGCATACTCGCTTTCATCCGACAGACTGAGATGAGTATTGCCAATACCTTGTTTTTTCAGCATTTGTTGTGCCCGCCCGGAAAAAGCCAGCACCGGCTTGCCCAGGGCGTCGTTTTCGACACCAATATCGCGCAGGCTCAGTCCGTCACGAAACCCTGTTCCCAAAGCCTTTGCGGTAGCCTCTTTGGCGGCAAAGCGCTTGGCCAGAAATTGCGCCTGGTTGGCAGACCCCAAAAAAATTGCTGTTTCGGCGTCGGTAAGAATCCGCGCAGCAAAACGGTCACCGTAGCGATCCAGATTATCGACCATCCGGGCAATGCGCACGATGTCGGTGCCGATGCCAAAAATCACCCGCTTTGCGCCTCTCGCATCAACTGCTTCATCTCTCGCACCGCCGGTTGCAGGCCACTGAACACCGCCCGAGCAATAATCGCATGGCCAATATTCAGCTCGCGGATGCCCGGAACGGCTGCGATGGCCTGCACGTTGTGAAAATGCAGTCCATGACCGGCATTGACCTGCAGGCCGAGCCCAAGACCGTGTTCTACGGCCGTGACCACCTTGGCCAGTTCGATTTCTCGCTGGGCCGGCGTCTGCGCATCGGCAAAATGGCCGGTGTGAATCTCGATCACCGGGGCACCGACTTCTGCGGCTGCCTCGATTTGTGCTGGGTCGGCATCGATAAACAACGATACCCGCACCTGTGCTTCAGCCAACTGAGCACAGGCATCACACATACGTTCGAGCTGGCCGGCCACATCCAACCCGCCTTCCGTCGTCAGCTCCTCGCGGCGTTCCGGCACCAGACAACAATCGGCGGGACGGATGCGGCTGGCGATGGCCAACATTTCATCGGTGACCGCCATTTCCAGGTTCATGCGTGTCTGTAAAATATCCGCGAGCATCTCTACGTCGCGATCCTGAATATGACGGCGGTCTTCGCGCAAATGCAGCGTAATGGCATCCGCACCGGCTTGCTCGGCTTCGATGGCCGCTTGAACCGGGTCGGGATATCGTGTGCCACGCGCCTGACGTAACGTTGCGACATGATCAATATTAACGCCCAGCAACATGGTGATTGGATTGTGATTTGCTTGTATCATAAAGATGAACCGTTATTGAAAGTTATCTTGTCATGCTTTGAGTTAAGCGAGCACTTTGTTGCAAGAGCTGCCGGCTTTGCAGAGGTTTGGAACCAAGATAATGCCCAAGCATGGCACGCAACAAATGTTTTGCCTGTCGGCGAATCGTCGTCGTTGGAAATTCATTCTCTGCCAGCGCCAGTAAGGTATGCCCGGAAATTTTAATGCCGGCTTGTGCATCGCCATTCTGTCCGGGGACAGAAGCCTCTGTACACATTACCGGCCCCTGCTCTATAAAATAAATATACTCTTTTTCTGCCTGCACTGGTGCAGAGCTGTGCACATCGTGATCCAACACCAAGCCGTATCCCAGAGCAGTTAGCAGGCGCAACTCAAAACGCCGCAAGCTGATTTCCAACGCCATTTGCGTATCTTCGGCATCGTGCAGGCCTGCCAATTCTCGTAATGCTGTATCGTACCAGCCAAACAATTCCAGATGTGCGTCGTGACGTTCTAATAGCCGCATCAAAATTTCATTAAGATAAAAACCACTGGCGATCAACCCTGGAGGAATCGTTAATGCTACGCCCTGCGCCTCAGCTTCGGTGAGCAAACCCAATTCACCGCGTTGACTAAATGAGACCAATAACGGTTGGAAATTTTGCAATAAGCCGCGCCAACGTGGTTTGCTGCCTCGCACACCTTTGGCTACGACACCAACACGCCCTTGTTCGGGAGTAAATAATTCGATAATGGCGCTGGTGTCGCGATATGCGCGTTGATGCAAAACATACGCAGGTTGCAACAACACCCGCAGATTAGTCATCCTGATATCCAAGACTACGCAAGGCACGCTCATCATCCGCCCAACCACTGCGCACCTTTACCCACAACTGCAAAAAAACCTTACCATCAAAGGCGCGTTCCATATCTTTTCGCGCCAATTCGCCAATGCGTTTTAGCTGCTGTCCTTTTTTACCGATAATGATGCCTTTTTGTCCATCACGTTCCACCCAAATGATTGCGTGAATATGACGAACGTTATTTTCGATGGTGAATTTTTCGATCTCTACCGTGGTGGAATATGGCAGCTCCTGCGACAAAGAACGCACCAGTTTTTCGCGCACGAACTCCGAGGCCATAAACCGTTCGCTACGATCGGTAACTTGGTCATCGGGGAAAAAAGGTGGGGCTATCGGCAACAATTTTTCAACAGCCATTTCCAGTTGACCGATCCCTTCACCCGTCTGCGCTGAAATAGGCATCATTTGAGTAAAGGCATATTTTTCCGCGAGCATTTCCAAATGTGGCAACAAGACCTCTTTATCTTTCAGCCCATCAACCTTATTCACTACCAGGAATACGGGTACATTTGTTTGTGCAATTTTTTCCAGAACATGTGCGTCTTCATCAGTCCAATGCGTACGATCCAGCACAAAAATAATCACGTCCACATCGTTAATGCTGCCCGACGCAGCACGATTCATAAACCGATTAATGGCTTTTTTTCCACCCAGGTGCAACCCGGGTGTATCCACATACACCACTTGACCATCCTCTTTGGTCTTCACGCCCAAAATACGATGGCGCGTGGTTTGTGGGCGATTGGCGGTGATACTGATTTTCTGGCCGAGGATACAATTCAACAACGTGGACTTGCCCACATTAGGACGACCAACAATGGCGACGTAACCACAATGAAAGGTTTCTGTGTTTGTGATGTTTTCAGACATGTGACAATTTTCTTAGTGGTTATCCAGAAGAGCCAAAGCTTGTTCCGCAGCTGCTTGTTCTGCTTTGCGCCGACTACTACCAATACCGGCGGTGGGTTTCGCCAATCCTTGCACGGTGCAATTCACTTCAAAGCATTGATCGTGTTCATCACCGGAAGCGTTCGCTACAGTGTATGCTGGCAACGGAAGATGTTGCGCCTGCATCAATTCCTGCAAACGCGTCTTGGGGTCTTTTAATTCATTTTCGGCGGACAGATTGGCCAGTCGTGGTGCCAGACATTTTTCAATGAGCTTACGTGCATTGTCCAATCCACTGTCCAGGTAGATTGCACCAATAATCGCTTCCATGCCGTCCGCCAAAATGGAATCACGGCGAAAGCCACCGCTCTTTAATTCTCCCGAACCCAGCAACAAATAATCACCCAAGGAAAAATCGCGCGCCAGCTCTGCCAGGGTTTCTTTTTTTACCAGGGAGGCGCGGAAGCGACTGAGATGCCCTTCTGGTGCAGAATCGAATTGGCCGTAAAGAAGATCCGCAGAGATAAAACCAAGAATGGCATCTCCCAGAAATTCCAGACGCTCGTTATTTCCAGCACCTTTGCTGCGGTGAGTCAGCGCTAGCGTGAGAAGATCGACGTCGCTGAATTGATAGCCAATTGTCCTTTGTAATCGATCAAGTTGCGCATTAGTTTTGCTCACAACAACCTCAATTCAGTTCCACCTCGTCCACGAAGCTCACAACCATATCAACATTAGCAATGGCCGGGGTACGTACTTCATATTCAATGGCCACGAGCACCGAGCCATCCTTATGGCGTTCGATAAAGATGTCATCTTTGCTGACATGCTTCACATCATCAATATCAAAACGTTTATTGAGCGTTCTGAGAATTTCACCATTCGTTTGCTTACTGGCTCCAGCTTCTTTCGCTAAAGTCTTCAGGTGAGAGGAAACGTTAAAGTGTTCCATATAAACAGGAAACAGTCGAATGGTGATCATCGCAAAAAAACCAATCATCGCAAGGATCAATATAATCGCAATAGCGGTCAGACCTTGCTGACGATGCGGATGCCGTTCAAATCGCGGATTTGTTTTATTCATTGTTACTTTCGCTCCACTGACATTGATTGCAATTTAACCGTTTCTTAAGAATATGCGCGATAGATACCGAATACCACTTAATCGGCCTAATTTCCCGCCTTTTGAGCGCAATAGTTAGCAAACAAGCTACTTGATGCTACTCCCCAAACGATCCCAGGCAATACCACTGGCCTTGGAATCCCAGTTCATCCAGACCATAAAGGCCTTACCCACCAGGTTTTCTTCCGGCACAAAACCCCAGTAACGGCTATCGTTGCTGTTGTCGCGATTATCACCCATCGCAAAATAGTGGCCTGCGGGCACATTAAATTCGCCTTCCAGAGTGCCACGATTTTCATCAATAAGGATGCTGTGATCCACGCCCAGCAGATGTTCTAAACGTTGCTTTGCGCCAGACATCGAAACGCCCGAACCAACACCAATGAAGGTTTTCTGTAACTCTTGCTTAGCCGGCTCGCCGTTGATAAATAGTTGTTTGTTGTAATAGGAAATTTTATCACCTGGTAAACCAATCACGCGTTTAATGTAATCGATAGAAGGGTTTTTGGGATAGCGGAACACCATCACGTCACCGCGCGCGGGCTCTCCTGTGTCAAGGATTTTTGTGTGAAGCACAGGCAGACGAACACCATAGGCAAATTTGTTCACTAGAATAAAATCGCCCACCAACAATGTTGGCATCATCGATCCCGAGGGGATACGAAATGGCTCCACTAAAAATGAACGTAGCACTAATACGGCGAGTATCACTGGAAATAGTGAACGGGCATATTCCACCAAGACTGGCTCTTTGAGCAGCGATTTTTTTGCACTATCTACAGCCGTTACATCGCCACTTTGAGCAGCCAAACCATCCGCTGCCAAACGTCGCCTGGGCGCCAGCCACAAGGCATCAACCATCCAGATGATACCCGTAATAAAAACCGCACCAACCATAATCGCGGGAAAGTTAAAATCCATTGTTCGTTTTTCCTGTTATTTGCTTTTGCCAACCTGCAAGATGGCCATAAAGGCCTCTTGAGGAATTTCTACGGAACCCACCTGCTTCATGCGCTTTTTGCCGGCCTTTTGTTTTTCCAGTAGTTTACGTTTTCTCGACACGTCACCGCCGTAACATTTTGCCGTGACGTTTTTCCGCAGCGCCTTCACATTGCTGCGCGCGATAACATGGGCGCCAATAGCCGCCTGGATGGCCACATCAAACATCTGCCGCGGAATAATCTCGCGCATCTTTTCTGCCAATTCGCGACCACGATACTGAGCCTGGTCACGATGCACAATCACCGATAATGCATCCACACGTTCGCCGTTGATCAGCAGATCCAGCTTCACCAGGTCGGCGGCCTGGAAACGCACAAAATGATAATCCAGCGAGGCATAACCACGACTCACCGATTTTAACCGGTCAAAAAAATCCATGACCACTTCATTCATGGGCATTTCATATTCCAGCGAAACCTGGTTGCCGATGTACAACATCTTGCGCTGCACGCCGCGTTTTTCTACACACAGACCGATAACATTGCCGATGTAATCCTGCGGCACCAGGATGTTGGCAACAATGATCGGCTCGCGAATCTCCTCGATACGGCCAATGTCAGGTAGTTTGGAGGGGTTGTCGATCTGCAATACGTCGCCATTGCTGGCAAGTACCTCGTAGACTACGGTCGGTGCCGTGCTGATCAGGTGTAGATCGTATTCCCGTTCCAGCCGCTCCTGAACAATCTCCATGTGCAGCATGCCGAGAAAACCACAACGAAAACCCAGACCTAGCGCTTGCGAGGTCTCTGGCTCGTAAAACAGCGCTGCGTCGTTGAGGTTTAGTTTGGCCAGGGCATCGCGCAGGTCTTCGTAGTCCTCCGCACTGATGGGAAAAATGCCGGCAAACACTTGGGGTTGCACGGCTTTAAAGCCTGGCAGGGGCTCGGTGGCCGGATTGTCTGCCAGGGTGAGCGTGTCCCCCACCGGCGCACCGGCAATTTCTTTGATACCGGCAATAACGTATCCTACTTCACCGGCTTGCAGTACATCCGTCTCATGCCTCTTGGGATTAAAGATACCCACGTGATCCACCAGATGGCTGCGCCCTGTGCTCATCACCTGCACCTTTTGACGTTTTTTCAAGGCGCCCTGTTTAATACGCACCAGGGACACCACGCCGAGATAGTTATCAAACCAGGAATCGATAATCAGCGCCTGCAAGGGGGCATCCCTGTCACCCTCTGGCGCCGGGATTCTTTTCACCAGGTCTTCCAGCAGCTCGTCCACACCTAGCCCCGTTTTGGCACTAACCCGGATCGCATCACTCGCTTCCACGCCGATGATATCTTCAATCTCGTGGATCACTCGTTCCGGATCGGCGGCGGGTAGGTCAATCTTGTTGAGCACCGGCACCACTTCCACCTCCTGCTCGATGGCGGTGTAACAATTGGCCACGCTCTGTGCCTCCACGCCCTGTGAGGCATCCACTACCAGCAGCGCGCCCTCGCAGGCGGCCAGCGAGCGCGATACTTCGTAGGAAAAATCCACGTGGCCAGGAGTGTCGATAAAATTCAGTTGGTAGGTTTCACCGTTTTTCGCGGTGTAATTGAGGGTGACGCTCTGCGCCTTGATGGTGATGCCCCGCTCACGTTCCAGATCCATGGAATCCAGCACCTGCTCGGACATTTCCCGCTCAGACAGGCCACCGCACATCTGGATGAAGCGGTCGGCCAACGTGGATTTACCATGATCGATATGCGCAATAATGGAAAAATTGCGAATGTTTTCCATTTTTGACATGTGAGCAATACCGCTGGGTAGAAGGATGAAATCGGGTTCGGGAAGAACGACCGGCGGGCATTGTAGTCTATCTGGCTCGCCGCCGAAACAAATACCCCGCAGGCCGTCTCCGGCTGCGGGGTAGTTATCGTAAGTCCCTGGGGGTTATTTTTTCTCGATTTTCAGCGCCAGGAATACGGGGCCACCACGACGTTGCACTAATAGCGGTACCGATTTCCCTGTCGGCAACTTCTCTGAAAGCTCAGCAAAGTGCTTGGCGTCTTTCACCTGAATATTATTGATCATCAACACCACGTCACCACGACGCACCCCGGCTTTACGTGCCGGGCCGGCCTGAACTTTCTGCACAATCACGCCGCCATCCTTGATTTCCAGCTTTTTGCGCTGCTCGGCGGTGAGATCCATCACTGTGATGTCAAGCCGGGTTTCATTGGCCGTTTGTGGATCATTGCTGGCCAATACCTCTTCATCCGGCAGTTCACCCAGTTTCACGCGCAGAACCTTGGTTTTACCCTTTCGCAAAATCTCAACTCTAACCTTCCCACCCACCGGGCTGATACCTACCAATGGTGGTAGGTTGGAAGAACGAATCACCGGCTCGCCATTGAAACTAATCACGATGTCGCCCACTTCCAGTCCCGCTTTTTTAGCCGGGCTGTCTTTGAGCACCTTGGCCACCAGAGCGCCACGCGGTTTGTCCATGCCAAAAGACTCTGCCAGTTCGCGTGTGACATCCTGGATCAACACACCCAGCCAACCTCGCGCCACCTTGCCGCCGTCTTTCAGCTGCTCAACCACTTTCATCGCCATGTCGATGGGAATAGAGAATGACAGACCCATGAATCCACCGGTGCGGCTGTAGATTTGTGAATTAATGCCTACCACCTTGCCATCTAGGTCAAACAACGGGCCGCCGGAATTACCGGGGTTTATGGCCACATCGGTTTGAATGAACGGCACATAATTTTCGCGTGGCAGAGCACGACCCTTGGCACTGACGATGCCCTGCGTCACCGAGTGATCAAAACCGAAGGGCGAACCAATAGCCAGTACCCATTCACCGACTTTGAGATGTTTTGAATCGCCAATTTCCACCACGGGCAAATCGTCGGCATCCACTTTTAACAGGGCGATATCACTACGTGCATCACTACCGATCACTTTCGCCACCAACTCACGCCTGTCAGACAGGCGCACCATAATTTCGGTGGCATCTTTCACCACGTGGTGATTGGTCATCACATAACCATCTTCGGAAATAATAAATCCAGAACCCAACGATTTGGCTTCTTGCGGCTCACCACCAGGAGCACCTGGGGCGCCAAAACCACGGCCCTGCTCTCCAAAAAAGTGCCTGAATAAATCACCCAGAGGGCCTTCCGGAATTTGCTCTGGTACACCTCGTGGCATGCGCGACACATTCGGATGCTTAAATTTCTGAGTGGTGCTGATGTTCACCACAGCCGCGCTGTGCTTTTCAACCAGCTTGGTAAAATCCGGTAAACTTTGCGCTCGCGCCAAGCTGGACAACGACATCAATGAAAATGCGAAAACGAACAACACCAGAGTGCTGAACGCAAACGAAATTGATTTATTCGCGTGATCCATTTGAGCAGACCCACACAAAAGCACTTTCTTAAAATTCATGTTCTCTCCTGACATTTACTTCGTTTTAATAGTCAATATAAAAAGCTACGGGGTGGCTTTCTAGGCCACAGGTAAAACACGCCGTATCAACACGGGTTGATATCGGTCATCATCAATAATCACTCGGGTAAACCTGCGCACCCACGCAAAACCCAGCAACAAACCGATCAAGCCCAGAACAATAGGCAAGATATCCTGGTTTGTCATCAATAATTGCACGGACAGCAGCTGTCCCAGAAAACCAAACACAAATAGCGTCAACAGAGGCACTGCATAAACGGCCAACGAGCCACGTACCAGCGCCTGCTCATTAATGCCGATAATCACTTCGTCACCCACGGATACCTGTGTTGATTTGGGGTTCAATGCGCGCACCTGGCTGCGCTTATTACCCAACACCTTGGCCAAAGTAGCGGTTCCGCAACCTTTATTCGCGGCACACTGGCCGCACGCACTGCGCCGCTGAGTTTCTACCCACACCTCATTATTTTGATCCAGCGCGACAACCTGTGCATGTTCTTCGATCATTCTTCCACGCCTGAAACAACCACGATTGATCGTGCAAGTTGCTCAACCGTTCTGGCGGGCACTTCACCAATTACCGTAATCTGATGTTCCGCATTGAGCGCACCAAAGGCATTCACTACACCCATGGGCGAAATGCCTTCAAACGGAGCCTGACCATCCGTCAGCTTTTCAAAATACACCGAGATACTTGCTAGGCCATCAGTCAATACCCAATGCTCACTGGGCACCTCGGAACCGGGCATTTTATGCCGGAAGCGCGAAGAAACTGAGAATCCTTTCGGGAGTGGATCGATGTTCCAGTCACTATCCAATAGTGTAGGCGAGTCGTTGTCAGGCTCACGCTTATACCAGGTAAATCCTTCGCCAGTTGATGTCGGCTGCAACAAATTTTCAGGGATGTGATCAACAACGTCGATATCGGCAAACATCACCTGCTCCAGTGACTCACCTTTTTCATTCAACAAATCAAACTTCAGCAATATCGCATTTTTGTTACTGACCCATAGACGATAACCGTAGCGCAAATTATCTTTCGGTCTAACCAGAATTCTCTGCGCCTCTTGCCCCGCGACACGCTCCACTGACTCCAACATGAATTGATAATTTTTTTGCAACTGTGCGAAATCATTTCGCGCTAATTGCGTGAGCATATTACCTTTGAATTTTTGCTTGCTGACCAGCACCTCTTTGCTATCAGGCATGTAGCACACGACTACGTCATCTTTACGCACTACTTCACGCGCCACACCATTGAGATTAATCAAGCGTTCAAACTGACCTGTCTCATCGGCCTTGTGCACGACACGCATTGATTGCACCTGACCATCCTGCAAAAAAACCAAGGTGCCGTGATAGTTAATGTTGTGGGAAGCAGTCTGCATACGCGTCAACAGGTCTAGCGCAGACTGGTCAGTTGCCTGTGCCACATTGCTGACACAAGCAACAAGAAGAAGTGTGGATAAACCGAAACGTGGAAAGAAAGAGGACGACACCGTTATTTTTGTGCCTGGATCAAAGGATGATAAACATTCGGATTCGCAACAATACGTGCATAAGGAATAACGCCTTGCATAACGGCTCCAGACGCCAACTGATTGTGATCAACGAGATATTTATTGAGTCGGGAATACTCTCGCGCAGTAAGCCGCGAAGGGGGATTTGCCAAAACTGATGTTTGAGTCACGGTTTGAATATTGGCACGAAGTGAAGATTGTAGTGAAGGTTGGATGGACTGCTGGATCTTGGCGCGGGCTACCTTTTGTTGCTGCATCTGTATAGGTGAAAGTTTTGTGGGTAGTTTTGCCAGCTGTTGTGTTGGCGCCTGTCCGTCCTGTTGATACATAAACTGCACACCCAGTACAGCGACAGCGGCAACTGAGGCGGCAACCGCCAGGCCTGCTGCGCGCTGCCCCCATGATGAATGGGTTTGCCTGGGGGGTGCCAGCACAGTGGGTTCGCTGTCTAATGCGGCCATCACCCGCGATGAGAAACCATGATCGATTCCCAGTGGCAGACTCCGTTTCAGCGTGTCGCCAATCAGGTGATAACGTCCCCAGGCGGTGCGTTTAGCATCATCATTCAGCAACTCATTGACGGCTGTCTGACACTCTTGCTTGTCCAGTTCGCCATCAACCAGTGCTGAGATTTTTTCATCGGATGGATTTGTCATGTTTGTCACCTAATGTTCGTGTCACTCATCGTTTTTATTCGTTTTCAACCAATGGTCGCAGCTTTTTATCGATCGCTTCACGCGCCCGGAAGATGCGGGATCGTACTGTACCGACCGGGCACTCCATGGCATCGGCGATTTCCTCGTAGCTCAGTCCTTCGATTTCACGCAGGGTGATTGCGGTGCGCAGATCATCCGGCAATTGTTCCATGGCAGAAAAGATGGCCGACTCCAGTTCGTCCTTTGCCGCCAGCTGTTCCGGTGTTGCATGCTCCTTAAGACCATCGGCACCATCAAATTGTTCAGCCTCTTGTGCATCAATATCCACATTGGGCATACGCCGCCCGCGAGCCACCAAATAATTCTTCGCTGTATTGATGGCAATGCGATACAACCAGGTGTAAAACGCACTGTCACCGCGAAACCGCGGCAGTGCCCGGTACGCTTTGATGAAAGCCTCCTGAGCCACATCCTGCACTTCGCTATGGTCGCGAATATAGCGTGAAACCAGCTTGATGATCCTCAACTGGTACTTCAGCACCAAAGTATCAAACGCCGATTTATCACCCCGTTGCACCCGCTCAACGAGAATCTGGTCTACCTGTTGTTCACTCATTTTTTGCTCAGCGATCTGCCCTGTGTAGGGCATCCCCTTGGTTTTTTCTTTTGCGAGTGAAGCGTCTCCCAACGACCTCCCACGGATAGACAGCACGGACTACAGATAGTTCTGTTTGCCAACTCTGGTTTTGAAAACCAGGTTTTTAGAACCAGGGTTACAATCCCAAGTTTAAAATACCAGAGCTGCCTATTCTGCCGTGATTTCCGCCCCACACGCAATGTTTGTCGTAGGATCAGACATGTGGGCGAGATGCGCAGAATCAAGTATGCTCGGGGGGATGAGTGAACATTTCAGCCATGATGTGCTGGTTATCGGCAGCGGCGCGGCAGGATTAAGCCTGATCCTGCGACTCGACCCCAGTCTGCGCGTCGCGGTCATCGCCAAAGGGCCGATGGACGAAGGCAGCAGCAAATATGCACAGGGTGGCATCGCCGCGGTGCTGGATCCCGCAGATTCCATTGAGAAGCACGTACAGGACACGCTCACCGCCGGGGCTGGATTGTGCGATGCCCACGTCGTACGATATACCGCCGAGCACGGAGCAGAGCAAATTCACTGGCTTAGTGAACTGGGCACCGCTTTTTCCACCACCGATGAAACCAGCCTGCACCTCACCCGCGAAGGCGGCCACAGTCAGCGTCGGGTAGCTCATGCCGCCGACGCCACCGGCCGCGCCATCACCAGCACCATGGTCGATGCGGTGAAAAATCGCGCCAATGTCGAGCTGTTTGAGCAACACATCGCCGTAGACTTGATCACGGCCAACAAGCTTGGCCACGAACCCCAGCAGGTGCTGGGCGCTTACGTGCTCAATCGCGAAACCGAGCACATCGAGGTATTCCACGCCCGTTGCGTGGTGCTGGCCACGGGCGGTGCCAGCAAAGTGTATCTGTACACCACCAATCCAGACGTCTCTACCGGTGATGGAATCGCCATGGCCTGGCGAGCCGGTTGCCGGGTAGCTAACATGGAATTCATTCAGTTCCACCCCACCTGCCTCTATCACCCGCAGGCCAAATCGTTCCTGGTTTCCGAGGCGCTACGCGGCGAAGGTGCTCACCTGCTATTGCCCGATGGTAGCCGCTTCATGCACAAATTTGACGAACGCGGCGAACTGGCCCCGCGTGACATCGTCGCCCGCGCCATGGATCACGAAATGAAACGCCTCGGTGCAGATTGCCTGTACCTTGACATCAGTTTCAAAGACCCCGAATTCATCACCAACCACTTCCCCACCATTTACCAGCGCTGTCTGGATTTCGGTTTCGACATGACCCAACAGCCGCTGCCGGTGGTGCCTGCCGCCCACTACACTTGCGGCGGGGTGATGACTGATTTAGATGGCCACACCGATATCGATGGTCTTTATGCCATCGGAGAGACGTCTTTTACCGGCCTGCACGGCGCCAACCGCCTAGCCAGCAACTCCCTGTTAGAGTGCCTGGTGTTTGGTGAAGCCGCCGCCAAGGATATCAACCAAAGCGGCAGCAAGCGGCAACTGGCCAAGCACATCCCTGACTGGGATGAAAGCCGGGTCAGCGATTCTGATGAGGAAGTGGTGGTTGCACATAACTGGGATGAGCTGCGTCACTTCATGTGGGATTACGTCGGCATCGTGCGTACCGACAAACGTCTGCAACGCGCCTTGCGCCGCGCCGATCTGCTGGTGCGCGAAATCGAGGAATACTACAGTCACTTTCGCATCAGCAGCGATCTGCTCGAACTACGTAATCTGGTGCAGGCCGCCACGCTGATTATTCGCAGCGCCATGTTGCGGCAGGAAAGTCGCGGCCTCCACTACACCCTGGATTACCCTGGACTCAGCGACTGCGCCGAAAACACCATTCTGGTACCACCTAACTTTAATTCACCACCCAAAATTCCACCTTCAACAACGAAAAATGATTCCGCTCAAAAAGCTAAACTAGTCAACGTTTAACTCACCGACTGTCCTCTCAAAGCGCTGCGATAAACCGTTCCTGGAACCAAAAAATGGAAGGGTAAGCCGCAAGCCAAATCCAGAAGAAACGATTCAAGCCAAACAGGCAGGCGTTAGCAAAATGAAAGCTTGCGGCAACTATCAGTCCAATAAACAAACTGGTTGGTGTTAATAAACACAGCGGAAAGACCAACTCAAAAATCATCACTACCCACGCCGCCACAAAAAGCATCCGCGATAACTGCGCCCACCCTCTTAACGATTCACTCACTGGATATACCGAGAACTGGAAAACATCACGCAAGGCTCGGCCGCTGCGCCACTGCGGATTTACTATCTTCACCCAACCCGAAAAGAAATAGGAAAAAACCAATTGCAAGGCAAGATAACCAAAGCTGATTTCCCGCCAAAATGTATTAGGGACGAAATAAGTCAGGCACAGGCAAAATAAAATTAACAAACTCATACGATCCGCGCCGCCGTTGTACGGACCTTGAAAACGATATAGCAACAGCAAACCCAAAACCAGCAACGCTGCAGTTACCCACGCCGTATGAAAGCCTACAATCAGCAACAACGCTAAAATAAATCGCGGTACAAACAAGCGCCGTTCATTGGCAAATGATGTGAAGTGTTCAATGCTTTGCTGGGCAAAGGCAAAGCCTAACAGAATTTCAGTCAGCCGAATGGCATCGTCAAAGTTCACGACACGCTCTGCCTGTTCAGCAATTCAATGCGCGAACGGAAAACCACATTTTTCTGTAGTTGGGTACCTTTTCGTTCAATCAACAACAAACGAAATTGCAGATACGTCATGGTTTGCGCTGTAGGATTGATCGGATCTGCCTTGAGGTCACGCATGATGCGTTTCAGAATTTCATCTTCGCTGTGCTGCGTGGGTCGTTGCAAAATACGTTCGGCACAACTCACAAGAAATAGTGATTCATTGCGCCACGGATTCCAAAACAAATGCCCCAGCATTTGCGCAAAAGAAAGGTGCGCTGGACATGGGCGGAATTCCCTCCACTCTCGCTTTTCCAGTGGCGGATCATCTTCCGCATTCAATAAGGTAAATTCAATGCGCGGTGACGGCGCGATAATATCGAAGAATCGCCACGAAGGAACAATCGCGGGCAGCAATAATTTTAGAGTGTGCAACATCGCCAAGTGTGCTCGTGCAAAAAACCTGACTTTATCAGAGACTCGAGGAGATTGGGTTATGTCCGAATCACCAACAACTTATCCTGGGTCATTTCTTCCATGGTGTAAGGAATCCCACCGATGCCCAGTCCGGATGTGCGATGCCCGGCAAAGGGCATCCAGTCCACCCGAAAAGCCGTGTGATCATTGATCATTACCGCGGCCGCATCGAGAGCTTGTGCGGTATGCAAAGCGCGATCGATGTCCTGGGTGAACACTGCCGCCTGAAAAGCCACCGGCAAGGCATTGGCCTGCTCAATGGCGGAGGTCAATTCATCGTAACCGTAGACGCAAATCACCGGGCCAAAAATTTCCTGCGTCGAGACCTTGACGTCCAGTGGCGGATCAAGCAGGATCGTCGGCGCATAAAAATAGGCATCTAGCCGCTCACCGCCCAGCACACACTCGGCACCAGACTCGATGGCTTCATTGACCCACTGCTCTACTCTATCCACTTCCGCCGGACGAATCAGCGGCCCCACTTCGGTGTTGGGTTCAGTGGGATCACCCACCTTAAGCGCACCCACCTGCTGGATCAGCGCATCCACCAGCGTCGCCTTAATCGCGTTTTCAACAAATACCCGCTGCACAGAAACACAGACCTGGCCCGCGTGGTAATAGCCTCCTTTAACCAACAGCGGCACCATGCGTTCGATCTTGGCGTCCGCTGCAATAATCACCGGTGCCGCACCACCGTGTTCCAGCGCACAACGGGTGCCCGGTGCGAGTTGACTACGCAGTTGCCAACCGACGCGCGCGGAACCGATAAAGGTAAAAAAGCCGACCCGTGGATCTGTCGCCAACATCTCTGCCGCCTGGCGATCACAAACACAGGCCTGGCACCATTCAACCGGCAGACCCGCCTGATGTACCAACTCCACAAAACGCAGACAACTCAGTGGCGTGCGCGCCGCCGGTTTCACTATCACCGGGCAGCCCGTAGCAATTGCCGGGACTATTTGATGCACGATGAGATTCAGCGGGTGATTAAACGCGCTCACCGCAACCACCACGCCAATGGGTTCTTTTTGCGTAAAGGCCAGGCGACCGGCACCTGCGGCCGACAAGTCCATGGGGATTTGCTCGCCCTTTAACTGGCCGATCTTTTCGATGGCCAACTCAACGCCGTTAATGGCACGAGCCACTTCAATACGTGCATCGCTTAGCGGCTTGCCGCCCTCACGGGCAATCAGCAATGCCAGCTCTTCGACTTGAGGCTGCATCAGGGTAACCAGCCGGCGCAGGATCTCAATGCGCTGATGGGCGGGCAGCCCGTTTTTTTGCTCACGAAAAAGTTGAACGGCGCGTGCAAGCATTGCCTCGACAGCCGTTTGATCCTGAAGGGGAATCTCATCGATGATCTCACCATTGTGCGCCTGCACAACCGTCAGCGTATTTTGTATGCCCATATTATTACCCCTAAATCAGGCAGATCTTTTCCGCCAGCTCATCGATCAACACCCGCTTGTTTTCAGAATAATCCACCGGCACCTCCACCAGGTGCACGCCACCGCTGATAAAACACTGTTCCAGCAAACCAATAAAATCTTCGCTGGCTTCAACACGATGACCCTGTGCGCCGTAACTCTGCGCATAGGCCACAAAATCCGGATTGCCAAATTCCAGACCCCAATCGGGTAAACCATTGCCCGCCTGTTTCCAGCGGATCATGCCGTAACTGTTATCACGCAAAACCAGCACCACCAGATTGAGCTTCAGGCGTACCGCCGTCTCCATTTCCTGACTATTCATCATGAAACCACCATCGCCACAAATTGCCATCACCCGACGCTCGGGATATAGGATCGCCGCCATCATCGCCGAGGGCAGGCCGGCGCCCATGGTCGCCAAGGCATTGTCGAGCAACACCGTATTCGGTTCAGGTGTTGGGTAATTGCGCGCAAACCAGATTTTGTACACGCCGTTGTCCAGCGCAATCACCCCGTCATCGGGCATCACGCTGCGCACATCAGCCACCAGACGTTGCGGGATCATGGGGAAACGCGGATCGGCATTACCCTCTTGCATATGTTCCTGCACATGTTCACGGATGCGCATAAAATAACTGAAATCATGTGTCGGTACGGGACCCAGCCTGTCGGTGAGGCGTGTGAACGAAGTGGCGATATCACCCACTATTTCCAGTTGGGGGAAATAGACCTCATCCACTTCCGCAGAATTGAAACTGATATGAATCACCTGCTTGCCACCGTGTTCCATAAAAAAGGGCGGTTTTTCGACCACGTCGTGACCCGCGTTGATAATCAGGTCGGACTGATCGATGGCGCAGTGCAGATAATCACCTGAAGAAAGCGCGGCCGTGCCGAGATACAGGGGATGATAACCACCGATGACACCTTTACCCATTTGCGTATTAAAAAATGGGATGCCGGTTTTTTCCACAAAGTCTTTTAGCACGTCAACTATGCGTTTACGATTTGCTCCTGCACCAATCAACAACAAAGGATGTTTGGCATCGCGAATCATTTTTGCCGCTTGATCAAGGCCACCTTCATCGGCATCGGGGCGACAGTAATTATTCACTGCAAACAGATGTGGTTCGGACGCATGATCAGCAGCGATATCTTCCGGCAACTCCAGATGCACCGCACCAGGCCGTTCCTCTTCTGCCAACCGAAAGGCCTCGCGCACCAGACTGGGAATAGTAGCGGCGTTGACTATTTGTTTGGCGAACTTGGTGATGGGCTGCATCATTTGCACCACATCAACAATTTGAAAGCGCCCCTGCTTACTTTGTTTGATGGGCTTTTGTCCGGTGATCATTAACATGGGCATGGCACCCAGTTGTGCGTACGCCGCGGCCGTCACCAGATTGGTAGCACCCGGCCCCAGCGTGGCAAGGCACACTCCCGCCTTACCGGTAAAACGCCCGTAAGTGGCCGCCATAAAACCGGCTGCCTGTTCATGTCGGGTTAAAATCAATTTAATGGATGACGTGCGTAACGACTCCACAAAATCAAGATTCTCTTCCCCCGGCACACCAAAAATATATTCCACGCCTTCATTTTCCAACGCCTTTACCAACAGATCAGAGGCTTTAATGTCTTTTAAGGTTTTCACAGGCATTCCTCATTCACTTTCATTATTACTTGTTTTACCACGAAATTCCGGCAGCACTTCGGGTAGAGGATAGAGCACGTCCAGTGGTATCGACTTGCCATCTGACTGCACAATACGACAGTGATATCGTGATAATTCACGGGGATGAGCCACACCACAGGAATGGGCAATGAGCCCGGCACCGTAATGAATTTTATCCGCAAAGTGTTTTACACGAACGGCCTTTTCTTCCGGGTTCAACCCTTGCTGGAGATGTTTATTGTGTGTCGTAATTCCGGTGGGACAGGTATTTCTATTGCACTTGAGCGCCTGGATGCAACCAAGCGAAAACATAAAACCCCGTGCCGAAGTAATAAAGTCTGCACCGGCACTCAACGCCCATGCCACACCAGAAGGGGTAATCAATTTGCCAGAGGCAATGACTCGAATGCGATCACGCAGGCCGTATTGAATCAGGATGTCCACCACCATGGGCAGGGCTTCTTTGATAGTGAGACCCACATCGTCCATCAATGGCATGGGTGCAGCACCAGTGCCGCCATCACAACTGTCGATGGTAATAAAGTCGGGCGCACATTCAATACCACAGCGCTGAATCTCTTCACACATTTCGTTCAGCCAATCATAGGCACCAATCACTATTTTAAAACCCGTGGGTTTACCAGTAACCTTGCGCACATGGTCCACGAAAGCCAACAATTCTTTAATGTTGCTAATTTCCGGATGACGATTGGGCGAAATCGAATCTTTACCCGGCTCAATACCCCTAATGCCTGCGATTTCTTCCGTGACTTTCACCCCCGGTAAAATTCCGCCCTTACCGGGTTTCGCACCTTGGCTGATTTTTATCTCGAACATCTTCACTTGTGGATGGGCGGCAACCCCTTTTAACTTTTCATCATCCAGACTGCCATCAGGTTTTCGTACACCATATTTGGCCGTACCCATCTGAAATACGATGTCGCATCCTCCTTCAAGATGATACGGCGACAAACCACCCTCGCCGGTATTCATCCAGCAGTTAGCCAGCTTTGCACCTTTGGATAAGGCGCACACCGCAGGAGCCGATAATGCGCCGTAACTCATGCCGGAAATGTTGATCAATGACTTGGCCTGATAGGGCTCGTCACAATAAGGACCGATACAAACTGACGGCGCACTGCTGGCATGCTCATCCAGGGTCGGGAAAGGGCAATTAATAAATAAGGGGGTACCGGCAGGGCTGATATTTTTCGTCGAACCAAAGGCCATGGTGTTATCAAGCCCTTCGGATGATTTGTACACCCATTCACGTTCCGCGCGATTAAAGGGCATCTCTTCGCGATCCATGGCAAAAAAATACTGGCGAAAAAACTCACCCAGAGTGCTGAAGATATAACGAAAGCGGCCAATGACAGGATAATTGCGGCGAATAGCATCTTTGGTTTGTGAAATATCTTTAATGAAAAGAAAAATAACAATGAGGACAACAACACCAATCAGAAAAATAAATAATGAAGAAAGCAGCCCAAGAATATCCCCATTAATATCAGCCAAAAAAGCCATCTATTTAACCTCCCTTTCTGTAATGTTTGTCGATAGGCTTTATGACGATAGCCATTGAATAAGCACTTTGACTCCTGGAGGGCAATGCTGTTACTGCCTAAATAGTATATTTCCAGCATGCCCAAACTACCGCTCCCTGCGATGTTCAGCATTATTAGTCAGGATCTGTTAATTTTCCCGCAACCTTTAAGCGCACACGAAGCTCGCGAAAGGTCTCTTTGTCCAGAGCATCAGGGGCTAAGGTAAAAGATAAAATCCCGCGTTTTGCTTGCTGACGAAAATTCAATACCACCAGCCATGGATGCACATAGGTTGACTCATGCAAGTTGGCCTGCAACTGTTTGCCGTCAACAGTTCCCAATAACCATTCACCATCTGCCTGCCATGTGAGGGTTTTCACACCGCCTTCACCTACTTTACCCGGTTGCTTTCGCCAGGCCACTACCAGACTGAGTAACAATACCACCGCGATGAGTCCTTTAATGACGATGGGAAAATCCAGTGGGAAAAGTATGGACAGTGCACCAAGGTGCCCCAAGGTCAACAATGCCATAAGAATACGTGAAGGTTTAGGCGTCAACCTGAGCGGCTGCGCGTATCTTGTTGACGACATGTGCGGTATCCGGATCGGCAGGCACGGTGCGCCCCATGAGATATTCCAGTAACAGGTTATCGTGGCAAGTTAACAGATTCTCAAAATCAACGCGCTCAGCAGAATCCAGGTCATTATAGGCTCGTTGGAGAAAGCCTTGCAGCATGTCATCCAACTCCAGCATACCCCGACGGCATTGCCAGTGAATGCGATTCTTTTCTATTTGAATTTCAGCGGACGGCTCTATCGGCATCACTAAGATAATTACACCAAATGTTTCAACATCATTTTTTTAATATTACCAATCGCCTTAGTGGGATTGAGGCTTTTGGGACACACATCAACACAATTCATAATACTGTGACAACGAAATAAACGATACGCGCCTTCCAGCTCTTCAAGACGCTCGGCGGTGGCCTGGTCACGACTATCTGCGAGAAAACGCCAGGACTGTAATAGCGCAGCGGGTCCTCGGAATTTATCAGGGTTCCACCAAAATGAGGGGCACGCAGTAGAACATGCACCACATAAAATACATTCGTACAAACCATCAAGTTGATCGCGTTGTTCTGGCGTTTGCACATATTCTGTCTCCGGCTCAGGGTCATGCACGGTGAGCCAGGGTTTGACAGAACGGTACTGGTGATAAAACTGGCGCATGTCCACTACCAGATCTCGGATGATAGGCAAGCCCGGCACCGGGCGCACTTCCACGGGTTCTTTTAGAGATTCCAACGGAGTAATGCAGGCCAGTCCGTTTCGGCCATTGATATTCATGGCATCGGAACCACACACCCCTTCTCCACAAGAACGGCGAAAGCTTAAGCTATCATCGGTTTCTTTAATCCGGAACAGGGCATCCAATAACATTTCACCAGAATCAAAGTTATCCACCACGTATTCCTGCATACGCGGCTTTTCATCAACCTCGGGATTGTATCGGTGAATTAGAAATCGCATGGTGTTCACTCTCTACTTAATAAACACGAGGCTTGGGCGGGAAAGAATCCACCGTCATCGGTTTGGTTCGCACCGGTTTGTATTCGATATTCCCATCGGGGTGATACAAGCTATGCTTCATCCAGGTTTCATCATTTCGATCCGGAAAATCCACGCGTGAGTGCGCACCACGGCTTTCCTGTCGTGCCAATGCACATTCGATCGTGGCTAATCCCAGCCCCATCAGATTCTCCAATTCCAGAGCCTCGATACGTGCGGTATTAAAGACCTTGCTTTGATCATGTAACCGCACATTTTTCATACGCGCCACCAGAGCTTTTACTTTTTCGACACCCTCGGCCAAAATTTCTTCGGTACGAAACACGCCACAATGTTTTTCCATTTCTAATTGCAACTCAGCGCGCAGTTCATCAACTGATTCATCATTATTACCCGACTCTCCTTCACCACTTATTTCCCAACGGGCAATGCGTTTCAGTGCTTGCTCAACACTTGCCTCATTCATTGGTCGGTGATAACGGTTTTCTTTCAGGTATTCAATAACGTGATTGCCGGCGGCACGACCAAACACCACAATGTCTAACAAGGAGTTACCGCCCAGTCGATTTGCGCCGTGCACGGAAACGCAGGCACATTCACCTACGGCATACAAACCAGGAATTGGCTCTTCGGCACTTTGCTTCAACGGTTCCACCACCTGGCCATAACGATTTGTAGGAATCCCCCCCATGGTGTAGTGCGCGGTGGGAAATACCGGTATAGCTGCTTCAATGGGGTCTACATGCGCAAAGGTAATGGACATGTCTCGAATGCCGGGAAGGCGTTTTTTAATTACCTCCGAGCCGAGGTGTTCCAGTTTGAGCATCACGTGATCCGCATTGGGTCCGCAACCTCGCCCTTCACGTACCTCAATGGCAATGGCACGACTCACCACATCGCGACTCGCCAAATCTTTTGCGTGCGGAGCATAACGTTCCATAAAACGCTCGCCATCTTTGTTGACGAGATAACCGCCTTCTCCACGTACGCCTTCAGTAATCAACATGCCTTTACCGGCGATGCCGGTGGGATGAAACTGGAAAAACTCCATGTCTTGCACCGGGATGCCTGCACGTAAAGCCATAGCAATACCGTCACCCGTATTGATGCGTGCGTTGGTATTGGTACGAAATAATTGTCCGACGCCGCCCGTTGCCAACAACGTGGTTTTGGCCTCGATAATCAGCGGCTCGCCTGTTTCGATGCATAACACCAGGGCACCAAGGATAAAACCATCGTGATCCTTTAATAGATCAATGGCGAAGTATTCATCAAAAAAATGCGTCTTGGCGCGAATATTTTGTTGATACAAGCTATGTAAAATCGCATGACCAGTTCGATCCGCTGCGGCACAGGTACGTGCCGCCTGTTCACCACCAAAATTCTGGGTCATGCCACCGAAGGGGCGCTGATAAATTTTGCCATTGGCCAAACGGGAAAACGGCACCCCAGAATGTTCTAGTTCCACCACCAAATGTGATGCCGCTCGGCACATGTATTCAATGGCATCCTGGTCACCAAGATAATCGCCACCCTTCACCGTATCGTACATATGCCAATGCCAGTTATCCAGCATCACATTACCCAAGGCGGCATTCACACCACCCTGTGCCGCCACGGTATGTGAACGCGTGGGAAATACTTTGGATACTACTGCGACGTTGGCTTTGGCTTCAGACATTTGCAGTGCCGCTCGCAAGCCACCACCACCAGCGCCAATCACCAGGGTATCAAATTTACGCCGTTCAATATTCGCAATACTCATGATATTTCTACCAGTAACAAAATTCGTAAGGACCACAGCCCCATGATGACCAAGCCCAAGGCAAAGAAAATTAACAACACGTAACGCGCGGCAGCGGATTTAATATAATCGATAACCACATCGCGCCCACCGATCCAGGCATGCATCAATAACGCAAATACCAATAACAACAGCGCAATATTTGCTGCCGGATGTGCCACCCAGGCATGCCAGCTTTCATAGGTAATGGTTTCACCACCCCATACAATCGCGAAGACTACTGAAAAAATCACGATATAAAGTGCCGTGAGCCGTTGCGCCAACCACGCACGCAGACCCGACGAGGCGCGCCAACTCATGACATCACCCCGAAAACCCAGGCAGCGGCCAATGCGGTCACTGAAATCGCACAAATGTGAACGCCCCAGGCGGTTTGTCTCGCCACGGCACGCTCAACGCCTATATCTAAATCCAGCAACATGAAACGAATACCTGCCAGGATGTGGTGCGTTATGGCCCAGATAAACAGCACCGCCAATACTTTGGCGAAGCCACTGCTGAGCAATCCAGCAACAACGGCAAAACCCGCAGGATCACTGAGGGATAGACTGAGCAAAAAAATGGCACCTGGCAAAGAAAGAATCATCAGCACGCCGCTGATGCGATGAAAGATGGATAACACCGCCGTTACCGGCTGGCGTATCCGCAGGAGATTGAGAAAGACCGGTCTGTTATCAGTGGTGCTCATTGATGACCTGTTAAAAGTTAACGTTTTGTTTATCGGGCGTATTCATAAATCGATATTACGAGCAGAACCAATATTCGCTATCATTCACCGAACTCTCCACAAGGTCAATGAGCAAAAATATGATGCACAACAGCTGGCACGAATTCCTCGCCTCCCAAGGTGCCCATTGGGATCATCCAGTGGATGCCACCCGAGTCATGCATTTTGGCAATGATGCCAAAAACGCAACCGCAGAAAAACGCATGGCATTAGCAGGCGAGCAATCCATCCTTTGCGACCTCTCGCACTACAGCCTGCTACAAGCCAGTGGGGAGGAAACCCAAAGTTTTTTACAAAATCAGTTTTGTAACGACGTGCGCAATGTCTCCATGTTACAAAGTCAGCTCAATGCCTACTGCACGCCCAAAGGTCGTATGCTCGCCTTCTTCCGACTGTTTCAGCGTAATGACACGTACTATTTACGGTTGCCTAATGAGATTCTTGAGACCACGCTCAAGCGACTGCGCATGTTTGTAATGATGACCAAAACTGAATTAACCAATGGCAGCGACACGCTGTCGCGTTTTGGTTTTGCTGGCCCGAAGGCTCACGATCAACTCGCTGCGCTGGTCGATGCCGTACCCCGCAAATCCAACGAAGCCACTCAAACCAATGGCCTAACCATTATTTGCGTGCAAGCCAATACACGTTTTGAAATTTATGGCGACACAGCTGCTACCCAAAACCTCTGGCAACAACTGAGTAAAGAAGCGATGCCCGTCAACGCAGACGCATGGGAGCTGCTTGATATCCATGACGCACTGCCCGACGTTTATCTGCAGACACAAGAGGCCTTCGTGCCGCAGATGCTCAATCTGCAAGCCATTAATGCATTGAGCTTTAAAAAAGGCTGCTACCCAGGACAGGAAATCGTCGCGCGTATGCACTATCTCGGCAAACTCAAACGACGCATGTTTGTGGCTCACACCGCTGACAATACAACCGTACAACCGGGCGATACCCTGCACGCTGAAGGTTCCGAGTCCGCCCAGGGAGTTGGCAAAGTGGTACGCGCCCAGTCCAACCCCGATGGAGGCACAGACTTGCTCGCCGTCATAGAAATCAGCAGTGCGCAAGAACGTGTTTTGCACCTGCATGATGCCAGCGGCCCATTACTCGAACTACTGGAATTGCCCTATACAATAGAGGAAGCACAATAAACAAAAACACCGCGCACGACCGCATCAGCACTCGCCGTGCTCAAGTTCTGAGTTTTATTAACGATAGTAAGTAGCAGGCATAATGAATAAGAACAACCACCCCACTTAAAGGACGCGGGAAATGGACGTTTCAAGACTAATCTCGGAAATTCTCGCAGATCTGAAGGCAAACCGCCTCAAACTCCCCACCCTGCCACAGGTTGCGCTAAAAATTAACGACGTCATCGATAGCCCAGACGCGACCGCCAAAAAAGTCGCCCAGATTATCAGCACCGATGCCGCGCTTTCCGCACGCATGATTCAAGTCGCCAACAGCCCAATGATGCGCACCGGAGCCGCCACCGACAATGTGCAAGCTGCCGTGACCCGCATGGGTATGGGCGTAGTGCGCAATATCGTCACCTCATTTTTAGTGAACCAACTTTTTCATACCAAGCATGAAGTCCTCAAACAGCGACTCATGAAGGTGTGGAATCACAGCGCCCACGTTGCCGCGATAAGTAACGTGCTTGCTAGCCACTTCACCAACCTCAAGCCCGATGAAGCCATGCTCGCCGGACTCGTGCATGACATCGGCAAACTCCCCCTGATTTTAAAAGCTGAAGATATTCCAGAGCTGGCCAATGATGCAGACAGCATGAATTTGCTGGACGAAAAGTTACATCACGTACTGGGTAAAGTGATTGTACAAACCTGGGGTTTCTCACCTGAGATGATCACCGCCGTCGCCGAACACGAAAACCTGGAACGCGATTCTGAGAAACTTGACCTTACCGACATCGTCACCGTCGCTAACCTGCTCAGCTACGCAGGCAAACAACATCGACGCACTAAAGCCAACTGGGCCGAAGTCCCCGCCTTCAAAAAACTCGACCTTAGTCCGGAAGACAGCATCGCCGCGTTGGAAGAAGCGCGAGATGAAATTGCGGAGATTGTGAAGTTGCTCACCACCTAAACCAACTTGCAAACAACCCCTTTAATAATTCTTAGATCAAAGCGATTTATACCAGGCCGCGATCTGCTCCCAAAAGGATTTTTTCGTTGGGTGCGCTGCTTCAGTGTTGGTAGAGTAAGCCTTAATAGGTAATCCGGATCGGATCCAGCCTGAACCCACGACGCTACCCAGCATCCCTTCCGAGACATCCAATAGATTTTCAACTCCGCGATGGGTCAGTTCTTTTTTCAGCCAAGCCGAGCGTCCGCCAGTTGCACAAATCAACGCAATCGGTCGACCCTTTGCCTCTTTGATGACCGTTAGCAACTTGGGAAGAAACGTTGATTCGTGCATGGAGATGGGTCTTGCAACACTGGCAATACCGGTCTCTTTCCACTCTGCCTTACTGCGAATATCAACCAAAATGATTTTATCGTGGCTCGCCAACGAATAGGCTTCGCCGGCGGATATTATGTCCCCGGCGAAGGCGGACAATGACATCACGGCTGATAAAAAGAAGAGGCTGCGGTATACCAGAAACTTATTTAACGCGAGACCAAGACAGCTCGATGCCATCTTTTTGGTGCGTGAAAATAGAGCGACTTGCGCGATCACGTTATGGCCTTGAGTCTATCTGCCGCATGCTTATTTGTTGTCGTTTGTTACGTAATGATTAAGGCTACTTTTTTGGCCGCATGTGCGGGAACAACAATACATCACGAATAGATGGTGAATCGGTAAACAACATCACTAGTCGATCGATACCGATACCCTCACCCGCAGTGGGTGGCATGCCGTGCTCAAGTGCCGTGATGTAGTCGTCGTCGTAATGCATGGCCTCGTCATCGCCGGCATCTTTTTCTTCCACCTGCGCACGGAATCGTTCGGCCTGGTCTTCGGCGTCGTTGAGTTCGGAGAAGCCGTTGGCCAGTTCACGGCCGCCGACAAAAAACTCGAAGCGGTCGGTGACAAAGGGGTCATCGTCGTTACGGCGTGCCAGTGGGGACACTTCCGTGGGATACGCGGTTATAAAGGTAGGGTCTTTTAATTTATGCTCGACCGTTTTTTCAAAGATTTCAATCTGCACCTTGCCCAAACCATAACTATCTTTCAGCGGAATCTTCAGTGACTCAGCCATTTGCCGTGCGGCTTCCAGCGTCTGCAAATTTTCTAACTGCAAATCGGGGTTAAAGTGTAGAATGGATTCCACCACGGTCATACGCGCAAAAGGTTTGCCAAAATCAAATTCTTCGCCTTGATATGGCAACACGGTGGTGCCATGAATCTCCTGCGCCATACCGCGCAGCATGTCTTCGGTAAGATTCATCAGGTCTTTAAAATCCGCAAAGGCCTGATAAAATTCCACCATGGTGAATTCAGGATTATGACGGGTGGAAAGACCTTCGTTGCGGAAGTTACGATTAATTTCAAACACCCGTTCAAAACCACCCACCACCAGGCGTTTCAAATACAGTTCTGGTGCGACTCGCAGGTACAAACCCATGTCCAGCGCATTATGATGCGTCACAAAAGGTCGTGCGGTTGCGCCACCGGGAATCACGTGCATCATGGGTGTTTCCACTTCCATGAAGCTGCGTTCCAGTAAAAAGCGGCGCATGTAATCCACCACCTGCGAACGAATGCAAAACGTATTGCGCGTAACTTCATTCATAATCAGGTCAACATAACGCTGACGATATTTAGTTTCCTGATCAGCCAGGCCATGCCATTTCTCCGGTAGCGGGCGCAACGATTTAGTGAGCAGGCGAATATTATCTACTCGCACCGACAACTCATCGGTTTTGGTTTTGAACAACACACCCTCCGCGCCGATAATGTCACCGATATCCCATTTCTTAAATTGCTGATTGTAAAAATTTTCAGGTAATTCATCGCGGGTCACGAACAACTGTATCTTGCCAGACATATCTTGCACGTGGGCAAAACTCGCTTTACCCATCACCCGACGACTCATCATGCGCCCTGCTACCTTTACTCGAACGAGATTGGCTTCCAGTTCTTCGTTGGTCTTTTCGCCGTATTCGGCGTGCAATTCACCCGCTACCACATCACGACGGAAGTCATTGGGGAAGGCGTTGCCCTCTTCTCTCAGTGCAGCAAGTTTAGATTTGCGTTGCGCAATGAGTGCGTTGGTATCTTCGGTGGTTTGTTGGTCTGTATTTTTTTCGTCTGACATTGATATTTTCTCTGCACTAAATTTGTTTTCATCATTCTGGCGTAGGCCAAATCCAGGAATTTCTTGATGCCACTGGATTCCGGCCTGCGCCGGAATGACGGTATAAAATAAACGGGGGGCTTTCTTCTTATCTTTTTCCTTTGCTCTTTTCCCTGCCTTTACAACCCCGATTTCAAACTCGCTTCAATAAACTGATCTAAGCTGCCATCAAGCACAGCTTGAGTGTTGCCCGTTTCCACGCCGGTGCGCAAATCCTTGATGCGCGACTGATCAAGCACGTAAGAACGAATCTGGCTACCCCACCCGATGTCGGCCTTGGTATCTTCCACTACTTGCTGATCCGCGTTACGCAATTGCATTTCGTGTTCATATAATTTGGCTTTCAGCTGTTTCATCGCCGCATCTTTGTTTTTATGTTGCGAACGATCATTCTGACACTGTACCACGATGCCCGTGGGATTATGGGTGATACGTACGGCAGACTCGGTTTTGTTAACGTGTTGGCCACCGGCGCCGGAAGCACGATACACATCGATGCGTAAATCCGCAGGATTAATCTCGATTTTGATATTGTCGTCTATTTCCGGTGAGACAAATACAGAAGCAAACGAGGTATGTCGACGGCCGCCAGAATCAAACGGGGATTTACGTACTAATCGATGCACACCCGTTTCCGTGCGTAGCCAGCCAAAGGCATACTCGCCCTGAAAATGAATGGTGGCACTTTTAATGCCCGCCACGTCGCCGTCGGAGGCTTCCACCAATTCGGTTTTAAATCCGTGCGCTTCGCCCCAGCGTAAATACATGCGCAGAATCATTTCTGCCCAGTCCTGAGCCTCGGTGCCACCGGAACCGGATTGAATATCAAGATAAGCGTTGTTGGGATCCATCTCGTTGGAAAACATGCGCCGAAATTCGAGCTTG
Source organism: uncultured Ectothiorhodospiraceae bacterium (assembly GCA_964645165.1). Lineage (GTDB taxonomy): Bacteria > Pseudomonadota > Gammaproteobacteria > SZUA-152 > SZUA-152 > SZUA-152. Next base: position 372 of record CAZXZI010000017.1, on the reverse strand, counting down.
GCGAGCTGCGCCTCCAGTTCGTCGAGATCGGTCACCACCGCATCGACGGTGTCCTGATCATCTTCTTCGGCGGCCATTTCCAGCAAGTCTGCCGACTCACCCAGATGGTTATCCATGTTGCGGATGGTGTTGACCACTAACTCCAGCGAAGAACGTTCTTTGCCCAAGGCCTGGGCACGCTCGGAGTCATTCCAGACGTCGGGGGCTTCTAACTCGCGCTCTACCTCATCCAGCTGCTCGCACTTGGTTTCATAGTCAAAGATACCCCCTCAGAACGTCGGCGCGTCCTTGCATGTCTTTGATGCGGGAGGAGATAAGACCAATTTCGAGCATGAGCATTAGACCTTCGGGGGGGATGTACTTGAGTCCCAG
>CAZXZI010000016.1:0-31470 GCA_964645165.1 uncultured Ectothiorhodospiraceae bacterium | reverse complement strand
TCAGTCCTCAGTCCTCAGTCCTCAGTCCTCAGTCCTCAGTCCTCAGTCCTCAGCACTATCCCATCAATGCCTAAAATGTCGCATCCCGGTAAACACCATGGCGATGTCGTGTTCGTCGGCAGCGGCAATGACTTCGTCGTCACGCATGGAGCCGCCGGGTTGGATCACCGCGCTGATGCCCACTTCGGCGGCGCTGTCCAAACCATCACGGAAAGGGAAGAAGGCGTCACTGGCCATGACTGAACCCTTTACCACTAACTCGGCATCGGCGGCTTTTATCGCAGCAATGCGTGCGGAGTAAACGCGGCTCATTTGCCCGGCACCGACGCCGATGGTCATGCCATTTTTACCATAGACAATGGCGTTGGATTTGACGAACTTGGCCACCTGCCAGGTGAATAGCAGGTCACGTATTTCTTGCTCGCTGGGTGCCCGTTGGGTGACTACTTTCAGTTGGTCTTGGCTGGCCATGCCCAGGTCGCGATCTTGTACCAGCAGACCACCGTTAACGCGTTTGAAATCGAGGCCGGGTACTCGTTTGTCACCCCATTGACCACATCCCAAAACGCGCACATTTTTCTTTTCGGCCAACACCGGCTTGGCATCGTCATTAATGCTGGGGGCGATGATCACTTCCACGAACTGACGGTCAACAATAGCTTTGGCGGTTGCGGCATCCAATGGACGATTGAAGGCGATGATGCCGCCGAAGGCAGAAGTGGGGTCGGTGCTGTAGGCCTGGTCGTAGGCTTCCAGCTGTGTGCCGGCCACGGCCACGCCACAGGGATTGGCGTGTTTGACGATGACGCAGGCGATCTCGCTAAATTGTTTGACACATTCCAGCGCGGAGTCGGTATCGGCAATGTTGTTGAATGACAACTCTTTGCCTTGCAGTTGTACGGCGGTAGAAATGGATGCCTCGGCGGGTTGAGACTCCACATAAAATGCGGCTTTCTGGTGCGGGTTTTCGCCGTAACGCATTTCCTGCGCCTTGAGGAATTGGCCGTTGTGAGTGCGGGGAAAATCAGACTTGCTGCCATCTAGTTGAGTGATGCCGAGATAGTTGGCGATGGCACCGTCGTAGGCGGCAGTGTGCTCGAAGGTTTTGGTGGCGAGATCAAAACGCGTAGCGGCATCAACGGCACCCGCATTATTTTTCATTTCATCGATGACGCGAGAGTAGTCAGCAGCATCCACGACCACGGTGACGGCATTATGATTTTTTGCTGCAGCACGCAACATGGCGGGGCCGCCAATGTCGATATTTTCAATCGCGGTGGGCAGGTCACAGTCAGGACGCGCAACAGTCTGTTCGAAGGGGTAGAGATTTACTACCACCAAATCGATGGGCGCGATGCCATTGTCGGCCATCACTTTCTCATCGATGCCACGCCGACCTAGCAGGCCACCGTGAATTTTCGGATGCAGAGTTTTCACCCGGCCATCCATCATTTCTGGGAAGCCGGTATAGTCGGAAACCTCGATGACGTCCACGTTATTCTCGGCCAGCAGTTTGGCGGTGCCGCCGGTACTGAGAATTTCCACGCCGAGCTCGCGTAGGGCGTGGGCAAATTCGACGATACCGGTTTTGTCAGAGACGCTGATCAGGGCGCGTTTTATGGTGGACATAATAAAAACCTTCAAATAAAAAAACTGATTTAAAAAAGTTCGTAAAAACAAAAGGGGGCCAAAAGGCCCCCACGTAGTCGTTAAAAACTGACTTAGTTCATATCATACTGTTTGAGCTTTTTACGCAGCGTACCGCGATTCAAACCCAATACGATTGCTGCCTTGCTTTGGTTGCCGCGAGTGTAATGCAGCACGCTTTCCAGCAGTGGTTGTTCGATTTCTTGCAATACCATTTGATACAAGTCAGCAGGCGGATGCCCGTCAAGCTCGCTAAAATAGCCTTCTAACATAGATTTAATGTGGCCACTTAAGGGCGCGTTTTCTTCTTCTACCACGTGGTCTGTGGTAACCCCTACCATAGATTCTGTACTTTGAAAGTGAATGCTCATGCGGCTAGTTCCTCCCGAACCAACAAGTTTTTGAAAAAATCTTTTGTTATTTGTAGTTGCTCTGCAACGGTCTCCACTCGATTGACCGCCTGGCGGAATGCACCACCGTGCCGTTGCCCTTTGCTGTACCAGGAAATGTGCTTGCGTGCCATGCGTACCCCGGTATGCTCCCCATAAAACGCATACAGGTTGTGTAGGTGTTCCAGCAAAATATCGCGCACCTCTGTTATTTCAGGCTCAGGCAGTTTTTCCCCGGTATTTAAATAATGATCGATCTCGCGGAAAATCCAGGGATGTCCCTGCGCCGCCCGGCCGATCATTATCGCGTCTGCCTGGGTGTAATCCAAGACCATTTTAGCTTTTTCCGGTGTACCGATGTCACCGTTGGCGATGACCGGAATGTTCACCGCTGATTTAATCGCGGCAATGGTATCGTATTCCGCTTCCCCTTTATAAGCGCAGGCGCGGGTGCGCCCGTGCACGGCCAGGGACTGGATGCCGGCATTCTCCGCGATGCGGGCAATACGCACACCGTTGCGGTTGTCGGTATCCCAACCGGTACGAATCTTCAGGGTGACGGGAATATTCACCGCGCCCACCACGACATCGAGGATTTTGCCTACCAGGGATTCATCCTGCAACAGGGCGGAACCGGCAGCCACGTTGCAGACCTTTTTTGCCGGACAACCCATGTTGATGTCGATGATCTGTGCGCCGTTGTCGGCATTGTAGCGCGCCGCCTTGGCCATCATCTGTGGATCGGCACCCATAATCTGCACTGAGCGCGGATCTGCTTCGCCCTCGTGATTGGCACGGCGTTTGGTTTTTTCCGAGCCCCATAGCAGGGAGTTGGAGGCCACCATTTCTGATACCGCCATGCCTGCGCCCAGCTTTTTACATAATTGCCGAAACGGTCGATCCGTGACGCCCGCCATGGGCGCAAGAATCAGTTGATTGGTAAGTGTGTATGGACCGATTTGCATGGTTTTATTTTGGTAATGACCAACATCCTGAGAACAACATGCCAAGTGCACCGCGGAATAAATACGGTTGCTCACTTTGCCGGGGAAACGGATTGACGATACTACTCTGAAGCGTGTGGGCTGAAAAGATGCTGGCGGGTTTTTTTCGAGAGTGTGCGGCTAAACCAGGATGTGTGCTGAAAATTATTGTGGTACTGGATTTTGTCTAAGCCGCGTTGGCGGGGAGGCTTGGGTTAGGTGAGCGGCCGGGTACGGCGGGGATCCACCTCGGCGCGGAATTCGTAATTTACTGCGGCCTTGCCGGGATCGACGATTTCCAGCTCAACGCGCACGGGCATGTCTGGCGTCATGCCCGCCGCGAGATCGATATCGTTGTGCAGGTATTCCCGGGGCGTGAAGCGGCGTTGGGCAATCTTGCTGCCGGTGATGTCGGAAAAGGTTATGGTCAACAAGGGGAATGGCTGCACGAAGCTGGCGTTGTTTATCAGCGTGGTGCTCACCACCAACGCCTTGCGAGCGGTGGGATGGGAGCGCACGTCACGGCCGATAATTTCGATTTGTTTGACGTCGTAGGGCTGGTTCAGCGTGCAACCGACTATGTTGCACATTTGAATCAACCAGGGGCGCAGGCTGGCATCTTTGGCCAGATCGTCGCGGGTGTGATACACCACCTGCAAGACCAGCACGAGCATTAACACCAGGCTGCCAATGACCCAGGGAGTATTGGCGGGGCGCAACTGCTCCGCCTTGGCGGCATGCAGGTCATCGAGAATCAGGGTGGGGATGTTGATGGTCTGCGGTTCGTTCGGGGCAGGCGTTTGGGTATTCTCCGGGGGGGGCGAAGTGTTGGCAGCGGCGGCTTGTTCCGGCGTGTCGGCGTAGGCCGGTGAAGTGACGGGTTCGAGATCGGCGGCTTCGATGATAATCGAGTCGTCATCGATTCCTGATTGGGACGCGGCCCCAACTAGGCTTTGCGAGCTTTCAGAATCCGACCCGTTCAAATAGGCATCCAACTCGGCAAACTCATCGTCGTCGAAGCTGATCTCGGCATCCAGATCGGCGGTGGCAGCATTGACAGCGTCGACATCGCCAAAGTGTGTTTCTTCTATAGCAGCGGGGGTGGCATCAGCAGCATCATCGGAAGAGAAGCTGCCGGCAAAATCATGGCTCAGGGGGCTATCGGGTTCGCTCTGTGTGGCCACTGCTGGGTTTTCAACCTGCGCTGCGTCGCCATCACGCAGGGTGTCAGGAAATGCGTCTTCAACGGATTCAGCCAACAAGTCCTCGTCGGTCAGCCGAGGGGTTTCAATGGGCAAGGCGCCCTCAGTGGAGGAGAGGGTATCAACTGACAGAGTGCCGTTAGCGAGTAAAGCGCCTTCAGTGAGAGAAGAACCTTCAGCGGGAGAAAAGCCCTCAATCGCAATGGCATCTTCAGCAGGCAGGGCACCTACGGTGGAGAAAGCATCGTCAGCCGGTAATGCTGTTTCCACATTAGGGGTGCCTTGCACAGCGGGAGCATTCTCTGCCGGGACCTCTTCGGCGGGCACGCTCTGCGTTGCTAAAAAAGCTTCAAAACGATCAATTTCCACCGCAGGAATATTGCTGGCGCTGACTTCGGCGATAACTTCACTAAAAACATCGTCGCTTTCGTCGAGGTCATTCTCGGCAGGCGTTGCTGCGGCAGGTTCATCGGTGGGCGTGGTGTCTTGCTCTGTTTTTTCAGCCGCGTCTTCCGTCCAGTCGCGATACTGATTCGCATCATGCGCCAGTTCATCGGGGCTATCGGCTTCCTCCGTGTGCGGTACTTCCTCGCTGAGATGATCCAGCGCGCTGAACACGGTCAGGCATTGTCCACAGCGCACGTCGCCGTTGGCGGCCTTGAGTTGGATGGCGGTGAGCTGAAAAATGGCATCGCATTGGGGGCACTGGGTGAACATGATGAACGTTTTTGGCTTCTATCGCAGATTATGAATGAGTTTGTTAGCTGATGGCGTTGATCTTGGCTTGCTCCGCTGGTGGCACTTCAATGTGTTTGAAGGCAAACATCGAAAAGGAGTTGCTGGTATCGATCATCCGCGTCAGGCGCACGTACTCTAGCGCAGTTTGCTGGTTGAGTACCAATTGGGTGCCAATATCGTAAATGCTGGCGGGTACCAGCAGGGCAGAGGTTTCATCGTCCTGTTGTGGGTATGTGATCAACAGGCTGCGAAAATATTCGCCGCCGGTACCTGCACCACCAATGGCGCGTACCGCTACTGGCGTGCCGTGGTGAGACAAGGTTTTGATGCCTATGTCGAAATGCTGGTCGGGATCATCGCGCAGCCACATCAAGGCGCCGACCTTCCAATCGTTAGAGGCTTCACCGTCGCGAAAGGCCACCACTGCGCCCACCCGGGTGCGCGACTCAGCCTCCGGCAAACGCCGCAAGGCCACGCCACCGGCGCTTTGGTTGATGCACAGCCAGGTCTCTTCGCGAAAGTGGGCCATGGCAGCCTCGCGTTTACTGCGTGTGTGAATTTCGGTTTCGTGCACCGCGTCCCACACATCCACTTTGCCGCCAAATCGGGAGATCCGGGTGTTGTCCTGCCCGCTGTCCGTGGTGCTGAGAGATGGTGCCAGGGTGAGTCCGCTATCGGTGGGTAGTAGTTCCAGCCCGCTGCCGGCCTCTTGCGGCCGGTGGTACTGAATTTCGCTTTGCTCGGGGCTGAATTCAGCCGCGTCACTGATGAAGTGATGGCTGGTACCGAGTCCCAGGCAGAGCGGCATCATGTTGGCCATATCCTCTTCCCGTTGGTTGGCGCGTTCTGCCCGCCCCTGCCAGGCGCGTCGTAGACGGGTGAGCAGGTCGCGGCGCAGGCGCTCGGTGATAGTGAGCGGTACCCCCTGCTTGACTTGATGTTCTGCATCCACGCTGGCGCTGATGTCGTCGAGCTTTTCCTGCAACGCGCTGATGTCGAGAAAACGGCCGTCTACCGGTCGGAACCGGGCATGACCGGTGGCCACTGCGGGAGGGCGTTCACTGGACAAATCAATAACGATATCGCCGGTCTGTGTTTCGGTGATTTTTTTGCTGAGCATGCGACAGCCCACGGTCCAGGTTTCCAGATAATCATAGATTTGTCGTGCCTGCCCGGGCATCAAATGGTTAGGAGTGGTCAGCGCCAACAAGGCCAGGCGCAAATAGCCGTGGTGCACGGTGGCAAAGGGACTTGCCGTATTTTCGTTTTGCGCCAACACGCGAGTATGCAGGCCGTTGCGTTCGGCCAGTTGATAGGTGCGATGAATCTCGCCCCACAGACCCGGTATCGGCGGTGCGAATTGGGCATAGCACTCCAGCAGCTGCTTGCCCAGGTGGTCGATGGCGAGTCGCAGTGCTGCAATGAATAAATTGATGCTCATCTCGTTGCTTTCGGTATCGACCACCGAATCCGCGATGACAATTTTATAGGCAAAGGCAGTTTCATCCAGAAAACGCGTGGCCATGGTGGCCTGCGCTCTGGCCCCTTTACGCAAAGGCAACAGTTCATTTTGATAACTGCCGCGCAGCTTTTCGAGGATGTTATCGATCACCGGTTGCAAGGTGAGCATCGCCTTGAGTCGCACAGCGCCCGGCATTTTGCAACGGTTGTAAGCCTGTAAAATCTTGAATAGCAGTGTGCCCGTTGCAGTGATGTCGATAGTCGGCTGTGCCGCAATCCACGCCGCCAGCGCATTGGGTCGGGGTTGCAGCTCGTTGGTATCGTTTTGCTGCAGTTCGGGCAGGCGGTATTTGAGTGGATTCATTGCTGACGCGGCTTTGTGAATGATGTTTTTATAGATCGGCACATGTCGCAAAATATTTAGCGTCACTCAAAGCTTAAGAGCTTGTTTTTGAAGATGGTTTTTGAACGTGCTTGTGTTGAAAGCCGAGCGTAGGGGGCAGTCCATGCGGGTACAAGTGGGTGAGCTTGTCACCGTGTTTAAAATCTTTGAGACGGCTATTGACGAGTCTATCGGCCAATTATGGTTGGCGAGTCAGGTTGATGTCGGGGCGGGGTAAAACGAAGAAAAACGTTGCCCCTTTATTTTCCAATTATTTGGTAAAAACCACCGTCTTTAGACGGTGACTTTGATTTTAATATTTTGATTCATGCGCGTTTATGATGGTGCGCGGTTGATGACTTTAGTCATCAGCACCGAATGCGCTAACCCACCTACTTTAGTAGGTGGTAGTTGAGTGACGGTAGCTTCGGCCCAAATACGACCACCGTGTCGATGAATAATGCGCTTAACGGTGGCTAAGCCAATGCCCGTTCCCGTGAATTCATCAGCACCTTGGAGGCGTTGAAACGCGCCAAACAACTTGTCAGCATAGAGCATGTCAAAGCCTGTCCCGTTATCCCGAATGTAAATAATGTGTTCACCTTTCACCCATTTCTGGCCGATTTCAATGAGAGGATTTTCCTGGTTACCGGTATATTTCCATACGTTGCCGAGTAAATTTTCCAGGACGATTTCCAGCAAACCCGGGTCAGTAAATGCTTCCAGTTGTGGCTGGATTTGTATTTCTACCTTTCTGTCCGGTTGACTGGCATGCAATTGATGAGCAATTTTTTTGGCAATATCACTGATGTTGAGTAACGCCGGTTTTAGCACTAGCCGGGTCGTGCTTGAAAGCATCACTAGATCATTGATCAGAGCATCCATCCTTTGTGCCGCATTTCGTATGCGCTGTAGATGGTCTTTGCCCTGATCATTTATTTGTCCGGCACAGTCTTCTTCAAGGGCATGGCTAAAACCGTTGATTCTGCGTAGTGGTGCCCTGAGATTATGCGAGACGGAATAGCTGAACGATTCCAGTTCCTGGTTGATGGACTCCAGTTCCTGAGTGCGTCGGGAAACCAGATTTTCCAGATGGTTGCGATGCTGCAGTAATTCTTCTTTCCAGGCGATTCTCTGGCTGATGTCCCGGAAGACCAGTATAGCGCCGATAATATTTTTATTGTGATCTCGCAATGGTGCCGCCGTATCTTCAACGAACAGTTCTGCGTCATGCCGCGTGGTAAGAATAGTGTTGGAGCCGGAGTGAACGACTAAACTGTTTAGCAGGCAACCTGCTACAGGCTGTTCAATAATCTTTCCGCTGTCCTGATGGTGAATTTTATAAACTGCCGATAGTGCCAAGCCTGCGCATTCTGAATCACTCCAGCTGGTTAACGTCGCTGCAACAGGGTTGATGTAATCTATTTCGCCGGCCGCATTTGTGGTGATTACCGCGTCAGTAATGGATTCAAAGGTTATTTGTAGACGATTCTTCTCATCCTGAAGCGCATTAATTCTATCGCGCACCGCCTGGGCCATTAAGTTGTAACCTGTGGCAAGTTGTCCCACTTCATCATCGCTGGCAATGGGTATGTCTGTGTCGTACTGTCCTTGTGTGACTTTTTTGATTCCGGTGAGTAACTCATCGAGATGTTGCGTTAAGTAATAGCCGATTAAACTTAATAACAAGATGGTTAGCAGTATCTCAATAAATGCGATTAGGCTGCCCTGTTGTAGGATGCTCTGCCTGGCCGTGATAAATACGGAAACATCCAGTCCGTAGTACACGTCACCAACATTTTGTTCTCACAGGTACAGTGTTGTCGATCCATGTAAGACGTGATTAATGAGATAATTTTGTTTGTCTTGCATAGCCGGCCGAAGGGGTTTAGGAAGTTTGCCGACTTCGGCGTAAGGCTTTGCTTGGTCATCGTAAACGGAAATGTAGGTAAAGCTACTTTTGGGGGCGTCTAAGAGTTTGTTCAGAATAACGATGAGTGACGCAAAGTCTCGCGTAAATAAGTACTCGCTGAGTGAGTTTTCTAATAAGGGGTTGATTGATTCAACGTAGAGCGTTGTTTGTTCTTCTATTGTGTTGTTAATTATTCGTAGGCTTGTTGCCAAGTAGCAGGGATAACATGGCCACTTCGACGACAACACTTGCCAGTATCAACTTTAACCTTGGTGATTTCCGGGCTGTGTTGAGCGATATGGGCAGGGACTATTTTAAAATGGATGTATATGCATCAATCTCTTGCATTGAAGAGTTGTCGATTAATTTGAATCCTTGGAAAAGGTATTTTTTCCCTGCCGGCGATTGATTGAATGAGAGGCTTAGTTTTCTGAGTTTTTTTATGGTATCGAGATCAGTGTCTGGGCTTGCCATGATGATAAACCCGGGAATCGGTTGCGTTGGCGAAAGAGCTCTAAGTTTGTCTTTATAGATAGAAGGTAATGTTTTCCATAATTTTACCCCCGCTAAGGCTGCATCGCTGTCACCTTTTAACACAGAAAACATGGCGTTTTCAAAATTTTTCATGGTAATAATATTGTAGTCTTTGTTCGCCCTCAAGCCAGAGTCGCGTAACTCTTTTATGGCCAGCTGGGAAAGAATAGCCAAAGGCGGCGCTAGCGCAACAGTCTTTCCGCGTAAGTCCTGTAACTGTTTATAGGGGGCAGTTTTTAAAGTGATAAACATGCCTTGAATATGGTGTGTAGTCATGGCAACGCGTTGATAAGAATATTTTGTGTCTAACAGACGAGCAAAATGGGGGGGTGAATAGACGAGGTCATACGTACCAATCTTGGCGTTGTTAATAAATGTTTTGAAGTTTTTTGCGGTAACAATTGAGACAGGACGCCCTAGTCTTTTGGACAAATAATCCTTCAAGCCTTTTTGGTGTCTGATTAATTTGTCTGGGCTGGCATAAGGGAAGATGCCGAGCACGATTGAATCTTGAGAGAAGGCGATTGTTGCCTGGGCTAGCAACAGTATAGCAATGAGTGTTTTAGATAGCAGTCGGGGCACTATTCTCTCCAAGTAGAGGGCTCAAGGTCTACTGTAGCTTAAGTCTTCCTAAAAATCCTAACAGGTATTTTCTGGTCCCACTAGCTGTGTTGACGCTGGAGAGTGACGACTGCCAGGGGTAAGTTTGACTAAGAGAGTGATTCTGAATTAATGCGTTTACCGCAAAGGCGCACCCATTCATCTTTATGCGTGGGTGTATCCATTGAAAACCAGGGGGTGTAGCAGGCTGATACTTGTTCGGCCTGTTCGTTGAGAATGCCGGAAAGCACGATGTGGCCGCCGGGGCTAACATGTCCGGCAAAGCGCTCAGCAAATTCCATTAGTGGTTGAGCGAGGATGTTGGCCAGTAGCAGTGGCGTTTGCAAGTTGGGCAGACCATCAGGTAGTACTGCGGTGATTTGTTCAGTGACGCCATTTTTTTGTGCATTGTCATTGGTTGCGATCAGCGCCTGCGGGTCGTTGTCCACCGCCCACACGTGTTTTGCGCCGAGCTTGGCGGCGGCTACGGCGAGGATGCCGGAGCCACAGCCGTAGTCGACGACTTCGTCGTGTTCTGCGCCGTGTTTATCCAGCCATTGCAAACAAAGGGCGGTAGTGGGGTGAGTGCCCGTGCCAAAGGCCAGGCCGGGGTCTAACAGGATATTGATGGCCTCGGGCTGCGGTGCCTCGGTCCAGCTGGGGACAATCCACAAACGTTTACCAAAGGGCATGGGCTTGAAGCTGTCCATCCATTCGCGTTCCCAATCTTTATCTTCCAGTGGCGAGATGCGATGGTCGGGCAAAGGTTTGGGTGCGATGGCTAATGCAATGTGTTCCAACACGGCGGGCATGCCTGCCGTGGCATCAAATAAACCGATGATGCGCGTGCGTGACCACAGTGGCGTTTCGCCCACCGGTGGCTCGTACAAGGGTTGGTCCGCGCTGTCGAGAAAGGTGACGGCGTTAGCACCGGCCTCGCTGAGCAAGTCCGAGAACTGCTCAGCGTCATCCGGTGTAGTTTCGAAGGTGAGTTGAAGCCAGGGCATGATAGGGCAGGGTAAAGGGGAATGATAAAAGGGAAGAAGGTTTAGCGTTTATTTTTTCCCTTTCCTCTTTTATCTGCCCTTTAAAGTCCGAGTTTTTTCTCAAGGTAATGGATGTTGGTGCCACCGGCGGCAAAGGCAGCATCGCTGAAAATCTCTTGCTGCAATGGAATGTTGGTTTTGATACCTTCGATCACGCATTCACCCAGCGCCGTGCGCATGCGCGCCATGGCGATCTCGCGGGTGTCACCGTGGACGATGAGTTTACCGATCATGGAATCGTAATAGGGAGGTACGCGGTAGCCGTTATAAATATGTGAGTCGACGCGTACGCCCAAACCACCCGGCGCATGAAATTGGGTGATGGTACCCGGCGAGGGCATGAAGGTCTTTGGGTCTTCGGCGTTAACGCGGCACTCAAAGGCATGGCCGCGAATTTTAATGTCATCCTGCTGGAAACTCAGTGGTAGGTTGGCGGCGATGCGGATTTGTTCTTTGATCAGATCCACGCCGGTAATCATCTCGGTGACGGGGTGTTCAACCTGAATACGGGTGTTCATTTCAATGAAATAGAATTCGCTATTTTCGTACAGGAATTCAAAGGTGCCTGCACCGCGGTAACCGATTTTACGACAGGCTTCGGCACAGCGTCCGCCGATCTTGGCGCGTAGCTCGGCGCTAATGCCGGGCGCGGGGGCTTCTTCGCAGACCTTTTGGTGGCGACGCTGCATGGAGCAATCGCGCTCACCCAGATGAACCGCATTGCCGTGTTGATCCGAGAGCACCTGGATTTCCACGTGACGTGGATTTTCCAGATATTTTTCCATGTACACCACGCCACTGCCGAAAAACGATTGGGCTTCGGCGGTGGTGAGTGAAATGGCATTGAGTAATGCCGCTTCGGAATGCACCACGCGCATGCCGCGACCACCGCCACCAGCAGCAGCTTTAATGATAATCGGATAGCCAATTTCTTTGGCGATGCGCATGTTGGTAGCGGGGTCATCACCCAATGGGCCATCAGAGCCTGGTACGCAGGGCACGCCGGATTCACGCATGGCCTCGATGGCAGACACCTTGTCGCCCATCAGGCGGATCGTTTCGGGTTTGGGGCCGATGAAGGTGAAACCGCTTTGCTCGATGCGTTCAGCGAAGTCGGCATTTTCCGCGAGGAAGCCGTAACCGGGATGGATGGCCATCGCGTCGGTCACTTCCGCGGCACTGATTAATGCGGGAATGTTCAGATAACTGTCTGTTGAAGAAGCGGGGCCGATACACACGGTTTCATCGGCGAGGCGCACGTGCTTCAGGTCTGCGTCGGCATCAGAATGCACGGCGACGGTGAGAATGCCCATCTCTTTGCAGGTGCGTAAAATACGCAGGGCGATTTCCCCACGGTTGGCGATAACAATTTTTTCAAACATGGATTTTGTCTACGTTAGGATCTGTATTAGGTTTTGTTTCTGACGCTTGGCGCGCTAACTCACGTTAGCCGCTAGCCTATTCAATAATAAATAGCGCTTGCCCGTATTCCACGGGCTCGCCATTTTCAACGAGAATCGCCTTGATGATACCCGCTTTGTCGGCTTCTATTTGGTTGAGCAATTTCATTGCCTCGATGATGCATAGCGTGTCGCCCACTTTGACGCTCTGGCCCTCTTCCACAAAGGAAGCGCTACCCGGTGAAGGTGCACGATAAAAGCTACCCACCATGGGCGAGATGACTTTGTGGCCGCTGATTTCTGCTTCGTCGCTAGCAGTTTCCATGGGCGCGACGGCGGCTGGAATCGGTGCGGGTGCTGCGGCCATGACCGGGGCAGGTGCTGCGACAACGGCACCAGAGCCATGCCGGCTGATGCGCACGGATTCTTCACCCTCGTGAATTTCCAACTCGGCAATGTTGGATTCTTCCAGCAGCTCAATGAGTTTTTTTACTTTGCGAATGTCCATTGTAAATGCCTATAGTTTTGTTAGCTGTTAATAGTAGTCTTCCGTCACTCCGACGCAGGCTGGAGTGACGGAAAAATAGTGTTCTAATTCAATCGGGCAATGGCCGCATCTAACGCCAATTCGTAACTCTGCGCGCCTAGTCCACTGATCACGCCCACCGCGATGTCCGAGAAATAGGATTGCTGACGAAATTCTTCGCGAGCAAAAATATTCGATAAATGCACTTCGATAAAAGGAATGGCTACGCCGGTCAGCGCGTCGCGCAATGCCACGCTGGTGTGAGTGAACGCGGCGGGATTGATAATGATGAACTCGACCTTGTCTTTTGCGGCTTGGTGTACGCGGTCGACTAATTCATGTTCGGCGTTGCTTTGGCAATGATCTAAAGAGTGACCGGCAGTCTTGGCCGCTTTGCTCAAGTGATCGGTGATGTCTTTGAGCGTTGCCTTGCCGTAATGGTCGGGTTCACGACTGCCCAGGAGGTTGAGGTTGGGACCGTTGAGTACGAGTATTTTGGCCATCGCGGTTCGTCCGTTCCTCGGCTCGTCCAGTACGCGTTGGATGAGCATTTGTTATTAGTTTGTCGCGAATCTACGTGAAAAAACATGCAATTGTTGTGAACGCGTTCAAGTCTCTAAAATATGAGACGATTATGGCGTAATCGATGAGTGAAGTCTAGGATTGTGAAATTTTGGCGGGGATCGCCGACGTTGATAGTGATATCAGTGCAAAGTCTCCGGATTGGCTCCTGCGTAAGCTGCAGACACTTTGCAGTTGGGGCTACAGCAGTTTTTCAACGGCGCTTTCCACTATTTCGCGTTTCATTTCGCCGCGCTGCACAAATTGGATGCGCCGGTGACGGTCGATAATCACGGTGTAGGGCAGAGCACCATAGCGGTCACCGTAGTCTTTGGCGATGCTGATGGCATTATCATCGCCGATGAGCATGGGATAGTTGATGCCGTAGGTATCCATGAAGTCCTGCACCTTGTCGGCGGTGTCGATGGCGACGCCCACAAATTGCAGACCAGTGGCGCTGTATTTTTCCTGTAGTTCCACAAACATGGGCGTTTCGCGGTTGCAGGGCGGGCACCAGGTGGCCCAGAAATTGAGCACCACTACCTTGCCGTCCCATTCGTGGGAGTTGCGCAGTGTGCCGCTGATATCTGGCAGGCTGAACTCAGGTGCTGGCAGATCCATCATGGCCTGCGCCGCATCATGGCCTTGGGCATTACCGGTGATTTGGTCGATGAGCAGGCGACCACCCCACATGCCCACCACAAAGGTGAGCAAGTAAGCGGCATATTTGATCGATTTCTTTTTTGGAGTTGCGTTACTGGCCATCTAATTATAGTTATTCAGCGCAGCAAATCGCTGCGGCGTTGCAGTGTTGTTGCAGGGTATTTGCAAACAGTTAGCGTATGGCTTTTTCCACATGGTCGCGGAAAGGGCCGGGTCCCACGAAGCCTACCACACGATAGGCTTTTCTTTCTTTGCCATCGACACCGAAGAAAAGAATGGAAGGTGGTCCGATGATACCGAATTTTTTCTGCAGGGCTTTGTCGTCGTCATCTTGTACGGTGACATCGGCTTGCAGTAGCACGGTGTTGGTTAACGCCTGCTGAACACCAGCATCAGAGAAAGTGTATTTCTCCATTTCTTTGCAGGACACGCACCAGTCAGCATAAAAATCCACCATCACGGATTTGCCCGCAGCAGAAGCGGCGGCCACTTCCCGGTCTAGCGCGGCCAGTCCCTTGATGCGTTTGAATACCATTTCATTGCCATGGCTTGCAGAACCGCCAGCACTACCACCGCCGCTCATCATGGCCAGGCCATGCAGAGGTTGCATGGTGTCTTTGCCGCCGGCGGCTGTGCCGATGAGCAGCAGGGCACCATAAATTAACAAGGCGACGCCCATGCCTTTCCAGAGTTTGCGCCAGCCGGAGCCTTCGCCAACGGGTTCCAATGCACCCATGTAAATGGCGGAGCCAATCATCAATACGCCCCACAGAGCCATGGCCACGGCCACGGGCACGATGCGTTCCAGCATCCATATCGCGACGGCGAGCATCATTACGCCGAACACGGCTTTGATAACGTCCATCCAGGTGCCGGCGCGGGGCAGGAGTTTGCCCGCTGAGGCGCCGATAGCCAGCAACGGTGCACCCATGCCCAGGCTCAATGCGAACAGAGCCAAACCGCCGAGCACCATATCACCGGTTTGGCCGATGTAGATCAGCGCGCCAGCCAGTGGTGCTGCCACACAGGGACCAACGATGAGCGCGGACAATAGGCCCATGATGGCGACGCCTGTGAGTGTGCCGCCTTGTTGGCTGTTACTGGCGTTAGTGAGTTTACTTTGAATGAAGGAAGGCATTTGCAGGTCGTAAAAACCAAACATGGAAAATGACAAGGCCACAAATACGCCGGCGAAGCTGCCGAGAATCCACGGATTCTGGAAAGCGGCCTGCAGGTTTTGCCCGAAGGCACCGGCGGCGATACCGGCTGCGGTGTAGGTGAACGCCATGGCTAGCACGTATACCAGTGACATAATAAAGGCGCGGCGGGTGGTGATGGCTTCACCCTGACCAACGATGATGCTGGAGAGAATGGGGATCATCGGGAACACGCAAGGCGTGAACGCCAGCAACAGGCCAAAACCGAAGAAGGTGATGATGGTGAGCAGGGTGTTGCCGCTGCTCAGCGAATCGGCGATGCGATCTTGTTCGGATTTGGGTGGCGCTTCGGCGCTGTCTGTGCCGCTATTCGTACCGTTCGCCGCTGCACTGGCCATACCGGCAGGCAGTGAAACCGGCATCTCTTTGCTCATGGGCGGATAGCAGAAACCGGCATCGGCGCAGCCCTGATACTTGGCCACCAGCACAATATCCGTGGCATCGAGATTGGTGCGGGCTAACGGGATATCGATATCCACGCCATGGTGGTAGACGATCATCTCGCCAAAGGAGTCATCCACCTTTTTGTCACCCTTGGGCAACACGGGTATGCCGAGGGTGATGCCGTTGGCGTCTTTCAATGCAAACTTGAACTTATCCTGGTAGAGATACGTGCCGTCGTGAATGTCCCAATGGGCGCGCAGGGTGTTGCCATTGATGGCCTCAGCCGAAAATACGAAAGCCTCATCGGGGGGCAGGAAGTGGTCACTGGAATCGAGGAGCCCCAGACTGTTGCCGAGACTTTTCAGGGCATTGAGTGGGTTGAGACCGCCGGATTTTTCGGTGTCAGCAGCGGTACTTTGTGGGGCAGCCGCAGTGGGCAATGTGAAGGAGACGGTCTTGGTCTGTGGTGGATAGCAGATGCCCATGTCGGCGCAGCCCTGGGCGGTAATTTTCATGCTCAACGTGTTGGCTGAGCCGCTGCGATTAAGGGGAATATCCACTGCGATTTTATTACGATAGGTTTCGACCTTGCCGAAGAATTCGTCTTCCTTGATGTGTCCCTTTGGGAAAGTGGGGGTGCCAGGAGTAACACCGTCGGTCTCGCTGATGAATTTGAATTTATTGCGGTAGAGGTAATATTTGTCAGCGATTTTCCACTCGGCATGCACGGTGTTGGCATCGATCACCTTGGTGCTGAGCACGAAGGCCTCATCGGGCATCAGAGGCTGTTCGTCTTCAAATCCACCGACGGCCGCCTGGCTGGCAGAACTCAAAGTCAGGGAAAGAAGTGTCAAAGGAAGAAGCAAACGTTGCGCAATGGTCATGGTGTGTCTCATCAGTTTGTTTTTGTGACGGTTTGTTGTGCTATCCAGCCGAGGTAAGCGCCAAGTCCATGTTTTATCGGGACAGCGATCACTTCGGGAAGTTCATACGGGTGCAGCTCCGTAATGGTTTGCTCCAGTGCCGTGTAGGCCGCATCCGTGGTCTTGATCAGCAGCAAATGTTCCTGCGCAGTTTCCCGTTGGCTCTGCCACTGGTAGACCGAGGTCAGCCCCGGCAGGATGTTCACACAGGCCGCCAATGAGCCATCAACCAGCGCGTTGGCAATCTTCTTTGCCGTGGCCTGATCCGGGCAAGTACATAGTATCAACAAATGCGGCATTATCTGACTTCCTGTCTTTGTCATATCGTTCTTCGGGCGGCATATCTTTACATGCTGGCGGGGATGAGTCGATCCAGGGCAAGCGTTAACGGCGTGATCTGAATAAACAGATGCGGCAGCACCTCATTTGTTGCGAATGCAGTAAACTGTTGATTGCACCTGAGTCGCTAGTTTGTGGCGTCTTTTGGTTGTTTCTGGAAAAAGCGGCCACATATCTGCACAAAGCCTCTGATATAGTGCGGTTGTCGGTGCTCGTCATCGTTCCGCGAGACAAAATAATGAACCCCTTTTCAATACTGCTCGTCCTGTTCCTGGCCATCCCTTTGGTGGAAATCTACCTGCTGATCAAAGTAGGCGGCATCATCGGCGCTTTTCCCACGGTATTTATGGTGGTGTTTACTGCCGTGCTAGGCGCTTGGCTGCTACGTATTCAGGGTTTTGCCACCATGAACCGGGTGCGTCACACCCTGGCCCAGGGGGGGATTCCCGCCATTGAAATGCTCGAAGGTGCGGTGCTGCTGGTGGCTGGCGCACTGCTGCTTACCCCCGGGTTTTTCACCGATGCCATCGGTTTTTTGTGTCTGATCCCCTCGCTGCGCCGCGCACTAATCCGCTGGATGATGGGGCGGTTTATGATGCCGCCGGGGGGCTTTGGCAATCCCGGGCAGGGAACAGGCACACACCCGGATCGGATCAATACCATCGAGGGCGAGTACCGGCGTGAGGATGACTGAGGGTGTTGCGGTTAGAATCAGAATCCAGGCAAAGATACCTGAGGCAGCATCGCTCCAAATATTTTACCGGGGAATTTTTCCATGGAAGCAGTCACTGAAACCGATCTACGCGCCGCCAAACTGAAACTGGTACGTCTGGCGATCGATACCTATCGAGAGAATGTGGTGTATCTGCATCGGGATTGCGAGGTCTATCGTGCCGAGGGCTTTCAGGCCCTGTCCAAAGTGGAGGTGCGTTCTGATGGCCAGCGCATTCTTGCTGTACTGAATGTGGTGGATGACGCCGACATCGTCGCCCCCGATGAGCTGGCCCTCTCCGAGGAGGCCTTTGATCATCTTGGGCTGGCCGAAGGGGCTGAGGTAATGGTGAACCACGCCGAGCCGCCGATCTCCATGGAGGCGGTGCGGCGCAAGATCGCCGGCCAGCGCCTTAGCCAGGAGGACTACCAAGGTATCGTCAAGGACATCACGGAAAGTCGCTATTCCAAAACCGAGATATCGGCCTTTCTGGTGGCCTCGGGGCAGACCGACATGGATCGCGACGAGGTGCTTTATCTGACCCAGGCGATGCTGAATACCGGCGAGCGTCTGGACTGGGACGAGCGGCTCGTGGCGGACAAACACTGCATCGGCGGCATCCCCGGCAATCGCACCTCCATGCTGGTGGTGCCTATCGTCGCTGCCCACGGCATGTTGATCCCCAAGACCTCCAGCCGTGCCATCACCTCACCCGCCGGCACCGCCGATACTATGGAAGTGCTGGCCAGGGTGGAACTGGGCATTAGTGAACTGCACGATATCGTGCGCAAACAGCGCGGTTGCATGATTTGGGGTGGCACGGCCAGGCTGTCGCCGGCTGATGACATTATGATCTCCGTGGAGCGCCCGCTAGGCATCGATTCCCAGGGACAGATGGTGGCCTCCATTCTTTCGAAAAAGCTGGCTGCGGGTTCCACCCACTTATTGCTGGATATCCCCACCGGCCCCACCGCGAAGATTCGCCAGATGCATCAGGCGCAGCGTCTGCGCAAACTGTTTGAATATGTCGGCGACCAGCTCGGCATCCAACTGGAAGTCGTCATCACCGACGGCCGCCAGCCCATCGGCAACGGCATTGGCCCGGTGCTGGAGGCACGCGACGTGATGCAAGTGTTGCAGAATGACCCCGAGGCCCCCAACGACCTGCGCCAAAAGGCTCTGCGCCTGGCCGGGCGGGTGCTGGAGTTTGACCCGGACGTGCGTGGCGGCCACGGTTTTGCCATTGCCCGTGACATCCTCGATTCCGGACGTGCCCTGGCCAAGATGCAGTCCATCATCGCCGCCCAGGGTGAACAGCCCCAGGACTATCCGCTGGGCAAGCTGACCCACGACATCCTCGCACCGACCGGTGGCGTGGTCAGTGCCATCGACAACCTGCAGATGGCGCGCATCGCCCGCTTTGCCGGCGCGCCTATGGATAAGGGTGCCGGCGTCGACCTGTTCAAGAAACTGGGCGACCCGGTGGAAAAGGACGAGCCGCTGTATCGCCTGTACGCCGAATTTCCCGCCGACTACAAGTTTGCTCTCGCACTGTGCGAGCAGAGCAGCGGTTACACAATTGGTGAGCCCAATGATATCGCCAACACCCAGGTAGAATTCTGATGTTGGTGCTGGGCTTCGCGGAATACGCGGCGCAGGGTCAGGCATTGGCTGCGGCGTTGGGCTGCGACTACGCGCCAGTAGTGGTGCATCACTTTCCGGACGGTGAAAGCAAGGTCACTCTGCCCACCGAGCTGCCGCCACAGGTGCTGGTGTGTCGCAGTCTCGACCGTCCCAACGAAAAGCTCATCGAACTGTTGCTCACCGCTACCACCGCGCGCCAACTCGGCGCCCGACGGCTGACCCTGGTGGCTCCCTATCTGTGTTACATGCGCCAGGACACCTCCTTTCACCCGGGCGAGGCGGTGAGCCAGCCCATCATCGGCCACTTTCTCGCCAAGCTGTTCGACGACGTGATCACCGTGGATCCGCATCTGCATCGCACCCCGCACCTGGCCGAGGCCGTACCGGCCAGGTGCGCCGTGGCGCTCACTGCCACCGACCCCATGGGCGATTTTTTGCACGACCGGCCTCGCGTCCTGTTACTGGGGCCGGACGCCGAATCCCGGCAGTGGGTGAGCCGCATCGCCGAACGCGATGGCCTGGAATATGATGTCGCCAACAAGACCCGCCTGGGCGACCGGCAGATCGAGATCGCGCTGCCCGAGCGGGAGTGGGCGGGACAGGAGGTCGTTATCGTTGACGATGTGATCAGCAGCGGAGAGACCATCGCCATCGCCGCACAGCAGTGCCTTGCCCGCGGTGCGGCGCGGGTCGATGTGCTCACCACCCATGCCCTGTTTGCCCCCGGCGCTATGGAACGTCTGCAGAAAATAGGTGTGGGCGAAATCTGGAGCAGCGATAGCATTCCCCATAGCACTAACAGCATTTCCCTGGCCGGCCTGCTGGCCGAAGCCGTGCAGGCACTGCCATGAGCTGTATCGCAATAGCTAACGACAAATCTAACCACAATTGTTGAACAGGAAAATCCGATGGACGATAAAACCCGCACCGAGATAGAAGCCGCCGCCTTTCGTGGTCTGGTGGAGCACCTGCAGAATCGCACTGACGTGCAGAATATCGACCTCATGAATCTGTCCGGCTTCTGCCGCAACTGCCTGTCCAAATGGTATCTCGCTGCGGCTAAGGAAAGAGGTGAGGAAATGGACTACCCTCAGGCGCAACAGATTATCTACGGCATGAGCATCGAAGAATGGAAGGCCAGCTACCAATCCAGAGCGACAGAAGAGCAGCTAAAACAGTTCGAAGACAGTAAGCCGTTGCACGCCAAGATCAGCGGTCACGCTTAGCGCTCACCCTGAGCGGGAAAGCGCGCGTCGGCTGGGTCACAGCCATTCCACCAGATAATAAATCAGTTGCCCCTCGGAAGATTTTGACGGGCCAAGCACCTTGGCCGCGAAGCGTTTGTTGGCCTCGTTACTTTGCGCGATAGCGTCCTGCGTTGATGACACAATCTCCACACAACCGGCAGGAAAACGCTTGCGATTGCGTTTGGGCATATAAATCACCGCGTAATGTTCGGTGGACACTTCCGTTTGAGCATCTGGTGGGACAAATCCGCGCATATCGATTTGCAGTATCCACCGAAAGCAGATTGGTTGAAAGGGTATTACGATGCGCCAAGTTTCAATTTTGTTTGTTTGTCACATTATCGTCATGGCTGTGTCACGCCACTGACAGAAAGGATGATTAAGCTCCTCGAACATTTTAATTTCATAGTGCGAGGAATACCTGATGCGATTTAACCTGGACTTGACGGCCTTGATGATGGCTGTGGCAATAGCGCAGACGCCCGTGGCGAATGCGGATGAACACAATCATGGTGCTCGATCAGTAAATTTCGAACGGCCTCTGGACGTGGTGTCCCTGCCCAATGGTACAGAGCTACAATTCTCCGATGGTGTTGGTAGTAGTGCCTTTCACTTTCCCGGTGATGGTAAGCGCGTGATGTACACCGCTAGTGATCGTGGGGTGAATATCAAGTGCAAAGATGATGTGGCAGTGATTGGGGCGGATGTGTGTGCCGATGGCAAAATCTTCCCAGTACCTGGTTTTTCACCCTCGATTTATCAGTTTGAATTCTCGCCGCGTCGTGGTTGGCAGGTGGTGCGTACCGTCACATTGAAAAACGCCGATGGTCATGCCATTTCAGGTCTGCCGAATCCTCTGTTGGTAACAGATACCGAGCTGGCCTTTGATCTGCTGGGCAATCCTATCGCGCTTGACCCCGAAGGTGTGGATCCTGAGGCGTTGGTGAAACTAGCGGATGGCAGCTTCTGGTTAGGTGAAGAATACGGCCCCAGCTTGTTGCATGTTGCGGCCACCGGTGAGGTGATGCATCGTTTGGTGCCGGCTACGGTAGATGCAGACTTAATGGCGGCTAACTATTCCGTGTTAGGTGCGCTGCCGGAGATTCTCAAAAAACGCAAACTCAATCGCGGCATTGAATCCCTGGCGGTATCGCCGGATGAACAGTACCTGTACTTTGCCATGCAGAGTCCGCTGGCCAATCCTTCTGCAACGGCTTACAAACAATCGCGCAATGTGCGGGTGTTCAAACTGGAGCGGGCCAGCATGAGCGTGGTCGGTGAGTGGGTGTATCGCCTTGATACGCCGGAAACTTTTCTGGATGACGCCGGTAAAAAACAGAAGGATGTGAAGGTCAGCGAAATGGTGGCCGTTGCTGAAGATAGCCTGGTGATTCTGGAACGCGTCAGTAAAACCACCAAGCTCTATCGTATCGAGCTGGAAGATGACGATAATATTCTTGGTTCTGCGTGGGATGCGTTGGCGACTTCGCCTTCCCTGGAAGAAATCACTGATCCCACAACCGCAGGCATCAATGTGTTGGACAAGACATTGGTGCTGGATTCCGGGGTGGACTATCCGGGACTGTTCCCTTCCAAGGTGGAAGGCATCGCGGTAATGGATGAGCATACCTTAATGCTGGTGAACGACAATGATTTTGGCATCAAAGGCGACAAGACAACTTTCTTGCGCTTGCAGCAGTCGCTGAAAAAGTAAGCCAGAGCAGAGGGACTAATTTTCTCTGCCAGGCCAGGCTGTTCTGTGGAACAGCCTGGCCTTTTTTATGCTGGCGGGGTATGGGCAAAGCCCGTTCCGCAGGGTTTGCGCTATCGATATCAGTGATGACGATCCCAGCGTGTTTGCAGACGCTCACCGCGACGATCCATGCGCTGGTCGATGTTATCCCCACGACGATCCAGGCGGGCGTTGATGCGGTCGCCACGGCGATCCATTCGTGTTTCGATACGATCACCCTTGCGATCCAGCCGAGCAGCGCGTCCATCCAGTCCCAGTTCAGCGGCGCGGTCAGCGCGACGATCCAGTCGATCATTGATGCGCTCCCCGTGGTTATCCAGTCGTGCATCAATGCGGTCACCACGATTATCCAGTCGATGCTCGATGCGGTCACCGCGCTTGTCGAAATGGTTTTCGATAGCATCGCTAGCGCTGGTCAGCAGGGGCAGGGTTAATAGCGCAGCGCAGAGGCCGGTGTAGAAGATTTTGGTGGTTTTCATGAGGTGTCTCCGTGGGTTATCAGAAATGTCGACAGCGGCTTTGCTGTGCTCACTATTACTAACGCGGTGATCGGAGAAGGGTTGACGAGAAGAAGGAAAAATCGGCGTGAATTTTCCCCGCTTTTTTATGGTTTTTGCTTGAAGCTTTTTTCGTGGAAGGTGCAGTGGGCTTTAATCCAGGCGAGCGAGGCATTATTACCAGAAATCAGTTTGTTGTTTACACAGAATTGACACTGTTCAGTAAAAGCGTGCAGACTTTCCCGCTCAAGCGCAGTGACGCTATTTTTAGTTATTTCACTCCAGGGAGGGAGGACGCATGAACGTTTATTTTGTCGCGCGTGATGCTTGCACATCACCCCATCAGAAAAATATCCTACGAGCAGGCCGATTATTTTCTGCGGCATTGCTGGTGCTGTTGGTTTCCTTTCAAACTGTTTCAGTTGCCCGCGCAGAGCATGCTGAAACGAATGGCAACCCAGGCAGTGCATCGCTGGTGCTGCAATGCGCAAGCCGCTGCGATGCAATTGCCCGCACAGTCGAGAGCCTGGGAGGGACGATTAAGCAGCGCTTTGCCAACGTGAATGCGCTGGCGATTAAAGTCCCTTCCGCAATGGTTGATCGAGTGTCAAACATTGTGGGTGTCAGTGGCCTGGGAAAAGATCGGTTGATCGCTATACCACATCCTTTTGAACCTTTGGCCATCCAGGCAGCAGATACCCTCGGCAGTAGTACAATGCACCCGGCGGAGCTGGATGAATTGTTGGCGAACAATCCCGCCAATTATAATTTCAACAATCGTTTGACGGGGGCAACGACGCTTCATCAAACGGGACAGTTTGGCCAGGGAGTGGTAGTGGCGGTGATTGATTCCGGCATCGCCAATAATCCTGGCGTTGTGGATTCCCTGTTTGGCAGCGTGGTGGGTGGTGAGAATTTTGTGCCCGGTGCGACCGAGCCATCGGCTACCAGCACCTTTAATGATTCGCATGGCACTATGGTGTCGACCATGATCGCGGGCCACGGGGCGTTTAACGCCTTGAATACCTCGCCTTTGGTGCAAGCCGTGCTGACCTACGCGCCGGACAGTGTGCTGCCACTCAACGATTTAGCATCCACCATTCCGTTGGTTGGCACCGCGCCAGCGGCGAGCTTGTACGCGCTAAAAGTATTTCCAGCCGATGGAGGAGGTTCCCGTGCATCGACTGTTCTGGCGGCGATGGATCGGGCATTGAGTCTGAAACGCAATTTTGATGCAGGCCAGCCGGTGGTGCCGGTGTCCGGTACGGGGCAGGAAGAAGACCCTTTTGTCTACGATGCACTCAACATTAGGGTGGTGAATCTTAGTCTGGGCGGCGGCACGCTGATCCCTGGATTGGAGTTGGAAGATGTGTTGGCGCTGGACATGCTGGCCAATGGCATCACCGTGGTGGCTGCGGTAGGCAACGAAGGCCCGGCGTCATTTACTGGCGGTAGCCCCGGCACCAGCGTCGCCTCTTTAGCCGTAGGCGCGGCGAACTCGGCAGCACATGAGCGTATTTGGCTGGACGCCATCGTCAGCCCGAGTTTTGGTAGTGACTATCGCGCCAATGATGCACTGCAAATCGCGGACTTTAGCTCTCGGGGTCCCACCGCAGATGGCAGGCGCGGGGTGGATGTGGTGGCCAACGGCGTGGGCAGCTTCGTACAGGGCGCAGACGGTGGTTTTTACCTGGTGGCCGGGACGTCTTTTTCCGGCCCCACCGTGGCAGGTGCTGCTGCGTTATTGGTGGGTGCTAAACCCGGTGCCAGTGCTACGGAAATTCGCTCAGCGTTGATCAAGTCTGCCAACGATGATCTGCTGGAAGAAAGCGCAACGGCGATAGATCAGGGTCGTGGTTTTCTGGATGTGGCCGCTGCGCTGAAGGTACTCAACAAAGGTAAAGCCGATGATGATTTGCCGGAGCTGCCAAAAAAACCAAGCAAGCCCACAAAAGTCAGCAAGCTCATTGAAGGCCTGGATTTGGAACCCATTGAACTGGAGGACGACGAAAGTTATTCCGTAAATGTTGAGCTGATCCCCGGTGAAGTGGAGCACATTCTGGTGCCCACGGATGCTGAAACCGCGGCGGTGACGGTGATGGTTAGTCATATTCAGGCTGAGTTACCGACTGATCAGCAAAACGCTCTGTTTACGGATGATGTTTATCTCACCGTAGTGGATGCACCGACCTCATTTAACGAGGTGCTGGCATCCGAGTTTTTATCGACAGATAGCCAGTTTGTGTTTACTGATCCGCAGCATGGCCTTTTGCGTTTGGCGGTGATGGGGGATTTCACCAACGCCGGTAAAGTGCGCGCGAAAATTACTATTTCTGCGCAGGAGCAGGAACCTGTTCGGGCGCTCGTAAAACAACACATACGCGATGGCCAAATTGACAGCTATCCCATAACGGTCGCGCCGGGTACCAGCAGCCTCAACTTTGAGCTGAGCTGGAAAGGTGATTGGGGACGGTTTCCGGTGAATGATTTGGATCTGATTCTCATCGACCCGGCAGGCAATCTGTTTTTTGATGGTGCCACGCTGCGCATCCCGGAAAAAGTGCAGGTTCCTGATCCGGTGGCTGGCGTATGGAATGTCATCGTTGATGGTTTTGAGTTAAATGGCACTCGAGACAAGTATGAATTACGCGCGTTTGATGGCACAGGCCAGCAACTGCAAATGCTGCCGTAAAACTCAGCTCTGTTTTTGAATCGCAGCATTTTAATCACAGGCGGCCAGGCGATTGTTAACGACGCTGTAGCGATAAGCCTGCTTGTTAAAACTGAGTTCGATCAGTTGAATCTGTGTATCGGTCGACCCTTGTCTGCAACGAGGGTCGGCCTTTTTGGTTTTCACCTGCCGAACGCCCACGATGCGTATTTTGTTTGGTTCAACCGACAAACGCTTCGCAAGCAATTGCTGGGCTTTTTGACTCAGTTGCCAACGTTGGCCAAAGTGCAGATTCTTTTCAGCTTGAGTACGCGTGCTGGCTGTTTTGTCACAGACAATGGCGCGACCCGCACCAACATGCACAAAATGAGTCTTACCGTTTGAGGTATTCAGCAACGTTACGCGATAACCCGGGGTGATCATTTGTGCGTAGTGCATGCCGGGTCGTGGGCAGCCCAGGCTGGTATCCGGCCATTGCACGGGTTCTGTCGAATCCACTTCAAGGTTTTTAATGGGCATGTTCAGCTGTTTGGCGAGGGTTTGCCGTGCCAGCTCTGTGGCCTGCGATTGGGGTTGGCTGATTTCAGCGAAGGCGAGCGGCGTGTAGATAATGGCCAAAACCAGGCAAAAATATCCGTATTTCATTATGTTACGATCCTTGTGGGTTTCTGAGCATGCTTGTCTATCCCGGTTTCCATGTACTGATGATTGGCGTCTGAACATGGGATTTGCGGTATTACCGCGTAATTGCTTAGTTATTTCAATGAAATCTTACCCCAACCCTTGAATTTCCTTTTTCTATCCCTATTATTAGCGCTCACCTAACGCGAGTGCTAATCGCGAGATTTCCGGTGGTGGCCCTGGTTGGCAGTAGTCCAGCAATTTGGCTTCGCCCTGATTTGAAAAATAATTGTTAATTCAAGGAGATAGTAAATGAATATTCGTCCTTTGCATGATCGTGTTGTTGTCCGCCGCATGGAGGAAGAGACCACGAGTGCTGGCGGTATCGTCATTCCAGGCGCAGCCGCTGAAAAACCAGCCCAAGGTGAAGTGGTTGCCGTGGGTAAGGGCAAAATTCTTGATAACGGCGACGTGCGTCCTTTGGACCTGCAAGTCGGCGATAAAGTGCTGTTCAGTAAATACGGTGGCACTGAAGTCAAAGTGAACGATGAAGAATTGTTGGTAATGCGCGAGGACGACATCACTGCCGTCATCGAAGGCTAATCAGCCCGTTCACCCAATCGATACAAACATAAATATAGATAAATAGAGGATTTCCACATGTCCGCAAAAGAAGTGAAGTTTGGTGATGACGCCCGCCAGCGCATGGTCGCCGGTGTAAATATTTTGGCCAATGCCGTAAAAGTTACCTTGGGCCCTAAAGGCCGCAACGTTGTTCTAGATAAAGCCTTTGGCGCGCCTACGATCACTAAGGATGGTGTGTCCGTTGCTAAAGAAATCGAGCTGGAAGACAAGTTCGAAAACATGGGTGCACAGATGGTGAAGGAAGTGTCTTCACAAACTTCCGATGCTGCTGGTGACGGTACGACCACTGCTACCGTGTTGGCACAATCGGTATTGGCCGAAGGCATGAAAGCCGTCGCCGCTGGCATGAATCCAATGGATTTGAAGCGTGGCATCGACAAAGCTGTCGGTGCAACCGTTAAAGCGCTAAAAGACATGTCCGTTCCTTGTGAAGATGACAAAGCCATTGCACAGGTTGGTTCCATCTCTGCTAACTCTGACGAAGCCATCGGCCGCATCATCGCTGACGCGATGGACAAGGTGGGCAAAGAAGGTGTGATCACTGTTGAAGAAGGCACGGGTCTGGATAATGAGCTGGACGTGGTGGAAGGTATGCAGTTTGACCGCGGTTACCTCTCGCCTTATTTCATCAATAACCAGGAAAGCATGAGCGTTGAAATGGATGCCCCGCTGATTCTGATTTTTGATAAAAAGATCTCCAACATCCGTGACTTGCTGCCGACGCTTGAAGCCGTGGCGAAAGCAGGCAAACCTTTGTTGATCATCTCCGAAGATGTTGAAGGCGAAGCCCTGGCAACATTGGTTGTTAACAACATGCGCGGTATCGTTAAGGTTTCTGCCGTTAAGGCACCAGGCTTTGGTGATCGTCGTAAAGCCATGTTGGAAGACTTGGCCGTACTGACCGGTGCGATTGTGATTTCTGAAGAAGTCGGTTTGTCGCTGGAAAAAGCCACGATTGATGACTTGGGTACGGCGAAGAAAATCAGCATCACCAAAGAAAACACCACCATCATTGACGGTGCTGGTAATGCCAAAGACATCGAGTCTCGCGTGAGTATGATCCGTGCGCAGATCGAAGAGGCGACTTCTGATTACGACAAAGAAAAACTGCAAGAACGCGTCGCCAAATTAGCCGGCGGTGTTGCGGTGATCAAAGTCGGTGCAGTGACTGAAGTGGAAATGAAAGAGAAAAAGGCCCGCGTTGAAGATGCCTTGCACGCGACTCGCGCTGCGGTTGAAGAAGGTGTGGTACCGGGCGGTGGTGTTGCGCTGGTGCGTGCCCTGCAATCTTTGGGTGAGCTGAAAGGTGACAACCACGACCAGGACGTTGGCATCACTTTGGCCAAACGCGCCATGGAAGAGCCTTTACGTCAGATCGTATCCAATGCCGGTGACGAAGAGTCCGTGGTATTGAATAAGGTTGCTGAAGGCGAAGGCAACTTCGGTTACAACGCGGCAACCGCTGAATACGGCGACATGGTGGCCATGGGTATTCTCGATCCCACCAAAGTGACTCGTACTGCGCTGCAAAATGCTGGTTCGGTTGCTGGCCTGATGATCACCACTGAAGCCATGGTGGCTGACAAGCCTTCCGATGACGCTGGTGCTGGCGCTATGCCGGACATGGGCGGTATGGGCGGAATGGGTGGCATGGGCGGCATGATGTAAGTCGCTCACCCCGAGCCTGTTGCTGCGTTTGCAGCGTCAAAAACCCCGCTGGCGGAAACGTCAGCGGGGTTTTTTATTGGCTATGTTTTTTATTGAGTCTGGGGGGCTTAAGTAACGCTGTGGTAATCTCGCCCAATGCCTGAAAAATCCAGCACGCAATCTGCCAAACCCAGTTGGACTGAACTGCGCCAACACTATGCTCGATTTCATGAGTTCACACGCCCCGATGTTGGCTACTTCGCGTTGGATTTCGCTTCTATCATTGTTGCCGTTATCACCAATGCAGCGATGATCTGGCTCATGGGTCGGCCGTTGAGCCTGATCCAGTCTGGCAACTACGCGGCTCTGCCAATGGTGTTGGGTCTGTTTGCACTGGTGCTGTTGGTGAATCAGGCCATGCAGATGGGTGGTGGCTGGTTGACCCAGTGGTTGGGGCTGCGCTTTATCGGTCGGGTGCGCAACGCCATCATCTCGCGTTTATTAAGTTTGTCCTTTCCCGTGGCGGGGCAGGTGGCTCGCGGTGATCTGCTGGCGCGTCTCAGTAATGACGTGGATCGAGTTAGTGCCATTTTGGTAGAAACGCGCTTGATGCTGGTTTCTCACGTGCTAACACTCATTATCTATGTCTTCATGTTGTTCTGGATTGATCTGCGTTTGGCGCTGATTGCTCTTGCGATGGTGCCTTTATTTATTCTGCATCAGCGCTTTTTCTCCGAACGAAAACGGAAAGCGACGGAAGCTTTTCTGAAAGCTAACGGGAAATTGCTAGCCTTTGAAGAACAGGGCTTGGCGAACCTGCGTGGCGTCAGCGCCAACACGGCTGAACAACAAGTGACGAGCATGCATAAAAATGTATTTGCAAAGGCTTGCCGTTGGGCAGTGCGCGAACGTGGTTTGGACGTGGCTTTCGGTGTCAGTTTTACGGTGCTGATTTACTTGATGGGACTGATGATTGTGTTGTTTGGTATTGGCAGCGTGCGTAGTGGGGCGATGCCTGTGGGTTTGCTGGTGAGCTTTGTTCTTTATTTGGGCTATCTCACTGTGCCGGTACGTGGTCTGGCCGATATTGCCTTTCAGTACGCCGGCAATGTGCCTGCCGCGCAGCGTATTTTGGAGGTGATGGATGCGCAACCAATGGTGGTTGATCAGGCGGTGGGGAAAAAATTGCAGGTAAAACGGGGGCAAATCGATATTGATGATGTCACGTTTGCGTATCCCGGCGGTCCGAATATTTTGCAACACGCAACGTTGACGATCCCGGCGGGTGAAACCATTGCGCTGGTGGGCCCCAGTGGTTCGGGAAAATCGACACTGGCCGCTTTATTGCTGCGGTTTTATGATCCGCAGCAGGGACGCATCCTGATTGATGGCCAAGACCTGCGTGACGTGAGTATTGTCTCGCTACGGAAAAATGTGGCTGTGGTGTGGCAGGAGCCGTTTGTGCTAAACGATACAATTCAAGCCAACTTGCTCATGGCCAAACCGCGCGCCACGGAGGAGCAGTTGATTGGCGCCTGTCAGCGCAGTCATGCCTGGGAATTTATCGAAGCTTTGCCGGACGATTTGCACACCCTGCTGGGTGCGGGCGGCACGGAATTGTCCGGTGGACAAAAACAACGCCTGGCCATTGCTCAGGCATTTTTGCGTGATGCGCCGATATTGATTTTGGATGAGGCCTCGTCGGCGCTAGACAGTCAGTCCGAACAGGTGATTGTGCAGGCCTTAAATGCACTGCGCGCAGATCGTACCACCTTGCTGATCGCGCATCGCTATTCGTCGATTCGCTCGGCGGATCGGGTGATTTATTTTGAGGCGGATGGCTCTTTGACTATGGGGCGGCATGAAGAACTGATTGAGCGACATGTCGATTATCGGGATGCAGTGGAGTGGCAGACCACAACGGTTAAGTAAATGATGCGCAGAAGAAAAATATACGTGTGGGGAGAAAAGTGGAAGCCCAAAAATATGAAGTCCCAAAACAAGAAGGGAACGCTACCGAAATAGCATTCCCTTCTATCTTTTTTAACGTGGGGTATAAAGCCACATTGGTGAAGCTGTATGAACTGCGAAGAGCAGGTCAGCGAGCTACACAGGCGTTGCTTTCACAACAACATCTGTTGCCAGATGTTTAGCTACACAGGTTGTGTGTAACAGTATGGTCTAGATATAGACTTTAGTTTTAGCTTGAGAGCCGACTTACATGCCGCCGCCCATGCCTCCGCCGCCCATACCACCACCCATACCGCCGCCACCACCCATGCCACCGCCCATGCCGCCGCCACCCATTCCGCCGCCGCCCATACCGCCGCCACCCATGCCGCCACCGCCACCCATTCCGCCACCCATAGTGACCTCCAGAGTAAGTAGTAACTAACCTTGATGGCTAGCTGCAGGTACGACAATACGAATGTATTGACAGTACATGAAACTAGCACAGAGTTGACCAACGATACTGCTGCTGGCCGGTGCTATCGTTTGATTAGGTCAGGAAATTTTCACCACCCGAGGTAATTAACGATGCCGAGAAAGTAGCAAAGGGTTCATTTTTTGTCAAACTAATGGGCGGTTTTCGGATAAAAAATAACCATTATAAGCTATTGATTATAAAAGAATATAAGAGGCTTTTACCCAGGTTCTGCAGGGGTATGTAGTGCATACTCCCTATATTATGATTAAAAGATAGCCATCTATAACGTTTTGTTGGCTGAGCTCGGTACTTTTTATAATAAATAACAATATATAGATACCTTCTTATTGATCTATTTATTACACAATTCCTAAAAAGTGATATTGATTGCTAAAAAAGCGATTTACTCCAGTGGTGGCCACGAAAGGTGCTTGGCAGCCCGGTCTTGAGGGGCTTTTTTATGACATAATCGCTCGGTTTTTATCTGTATGTCTGTGCACTTGTGCGATCTAAATTGAATTAGAAAAATAAAAGGATTTCCTGACTATGTTCATGCTTGCGGCCACGTTTTTACTTTTGTCCGGGATTGCCAGTCTTACTTATCAGGTGGTGTGGGTGCGTCTGCTGGGTCTCAGCATGGGTTCCACCAGCGCCTCGATTAGCACGGTGTTGGCAGCCTTCTTTTTGGGGCTGGCTTT
>CAZXZI010000015.1:0-32661 GCA_964645165.1 uncultured Ectothiorhodospiraceae bacterium | reverse complement strand
GTAATGAGAATTTTTTCTGCCCCCCTCACCACGGGATTATTGGTGAGGATGTACGAGGTATCCGACAGCAGGCCTTTCTTGCTGGAAAAAACGACCCCCGAGCCCTGACCGAATACCTTGTGCTGTGATTGCGGTGCGTGCTGCTGTGGCAGGCCGGGAAAAGCGTCGCCAAAAAAACGTTTAAAAAAGTCATCGTTAAAGGGCGAGGTGAAAGGCGTAACAGCGGCGTTCTTCTGAATGCTTTCAACCCTGACAAAAACCAGCGAGGGAGAGACTTCCCGCGCCACCGAGGCAAAGGCTTTACTGGTCTGGCGGAGGTTGGCGATACCCTGGTCTTCCGCGAAACCCGGCGGGGTGCCCAGCAGCGTTATAAATGCGAGAGACAAAATAAATAAGGTTTTTTTTGGGGACAT
Source organism: uncultured Ectothiorhodospiraceae bacterium (assembly GCA_964645165.1). Lineage (GTDB taxonomy): Bacteria > Pseudomonadota > Gammaproteobacteria > SZUA-152 > SZUA-152 > SZUA-152. The sequence goes on along the minus strand of CAZXZI010000015.1, from coordinate 32,248 downwards.
GATATTTTGCTCCTTTATGTTGGCCACACATGCATTGCCCGTGGCTATGTTGGGTTTATCGTTGTGATGCCAGTGGCCCACGTAAAATAAAGCTAAGGTCCATTACCAGGATTTCAAGTAGGGTGGAGCAAAAACGCGATCAGGCAATCAATATCAGCGCAGTTGCTTGTCAGCCTCGCGCTGCTTGCGTAAGCTTCAGGCCGGAAGTCGGCCAGACAGTCGCGGCATCGCCCCTCCCGTTTATGGCGGAAGGGGGATGCGGAGGAAAGTCCGGGCTCCACAGGGCAGAGTGCCAGGTAATTCCTGGGGGGCGTGAGCCTACGGAAGAAAGTGCAGCAGAAAATATACCGCCTAAGTTCTTCGGAACCGGTAAGGTTGAAATGGTGCGGTAAGAGCGCACCGCGCTGTTGGTAACAACAGTGGCAGGGTAAACCCCACTCGGAGCAAGACCAAATAGGGGAGCAATGGCGCGGCCCGCGCAAGCTCCCGGGTAGGTTGCTTGAGCCGCGTGGCGACACGTCGGCCAGATGAATGACTGTCCACGACAGAACCCGGCTTATCGGCCGACTTCCACCTTTTTAACGCTGTTCCCGAGTTTTGATTTTAGTGGGAATTATTGTTGTGTCCATTGGTTCGCTAATTGGAAGGGTGAGCAGATGATTAAAACATTTATTTTGCTGCCTGTTTTGTTGATGGTGATTGCTGGCTGCGATAATAGTGGTAATCAAGGTCGCGGCATGATGGGCGGTGGAGGCATGATGGCCAACGTCGAAATAAAGGGCGGTCGTGCGCCACAAGAAACCAAGGCCGATTATTTACAGGGGTTCCAGCAGGCGCAAGTTACCTGCTCGCAATGTCACATCATGCCCAACCCCAATCAGCACACGCAAAGCGAATGGCCGGGAGTAATTGCGAGAATGATGGGCAATATAAAAACCTTCAAACGTACCCTGCCCACTAAAAACGAATTGAATGCCATCGTGGATTATTACGCGGCGAATGCAAAATAGGACTGACTAGCCTCTTTACAACGATTGCGATTTATTTTTTCACAAAGGATGCAGCCAATAAAAAAGGCTGCCCCAGTGGAGCAGCCTTTTAGCCCGCCAAGTAAGGCCTAAATCAGGCAGCTTTCACTTCAATCTTCTTGGCCTCTTTGGGCAGGCTTTTCGCCTGGCGCTTGATGGTGATGGTCAGCACGCCATCCTTGAAGCTGGCATCGATGTTATCCGCATTGGCGTCATTGGGCAGGGCGAGCGTTCTTTCAAAGCTGCCGTAATGCCGTTCGACGCAATGGTAGTTTTCATCGTCCTTTTTGCTTTCCTGTTTTTTCTCGCCGCGAACCACCAGGGTGTCGCCATCAATGCGGATGTCCACATCTTCCTTGGCGACACCCGGTACCTCCAGACTGAGCACATAGCTGTTGTCGGTCTCTTTAATATCCAGCTCCGGGGTCAGCATGATGGGGGTCAATTCTGGCCATTCCTGCGGCCCACGCAGGGCGCGGGGAAAGCCGCTAAACGCCTCATCAAATAGCCGGTCAATTTCCCGGTGTAGTTGAAAAACCGGGAGGTCATACGCCGTGCGCTCCGTTAGTGTACGTACGGGTACTTTTTCCGCTTCTTTGCTTTCGTGTTGGAACCAGTTCCATGGGGCCAGTTTTTTAATGTTCATGATGCACCTCCTATCAATTTGTCGTTTGTTAGTACAAGAAACGCAACATCCACTCAATGTATATATCCAAATGTCAAAAAATCAACCGACTAAACCACTAATCAAGTCGTGACATAAAGCGGCTTGCCGACCTGCAAAAACAGGCCGCGTTTACTGCCAGCTCAGCACCACGTAGCGTGACATGCCGCGATTACTGAGCAGCAGCAAAACCCGTTTGTCGGCCTGACTTTTTGCCACGGTCTGTTTGAAGGCTTCGGCCGAATTCACCATTTCGCGGTTTACCTGCAAGATGATCGTGCCTGTCTGGATGCCGGCCAGGGCGGGACTGATGGTTTGCACCGTCAGGCCAATCTTGTCCGCGGTGTATACGGAGGGCGAGGATGAATGCTTCGCCAGCAAAGGCTTGTCATCCAGCTTGCCGATTTTTACCCGCAGTGTTTTCGGCTTGCCTTTGCGAATGATGTTTAATTTTACTTTGTCACCCGGTGGGGTGAGCGCCACACGGTTGCGAAACTCGCCCACCTCGGTGACGGCCTTGCCCCGGTAGCGCACAATCAGGTCGCCCACCTTGAGGCCGGCCTTGGCGGCGGGTGAATCCTTGGTGACCTGTGCCACCAGGATGCCCTTGGCCTTATAGATGTCAAAAGACTCGGCCAAAAAAATAATTGGGGTCAATAATTGGGGTCAGAGAATAATTGGAATAATTGGGGTCAGAGTAAAATAAAAAACCAGCTAGAATTCATTATTGCTGACAATAAACAAGGATTGTTGAAAATGGCCAGACTTGCCCGAGTTTCCCCCGTCGGTGTTCCGCAGCACGTTATCCAAAGAGGTAATAACCGGCAGGCTTGTTTTGCTGGAGAGTCTGACATGAAGGCTTATTTGTCGTGGTTGAGAGAGTTTTCAAAAAAGCACGAAGTCGATGTCCATGCCTGGGTGCTAATGAGCAATCATGTTCATTTGTTATGCACGCCACAGGCACCGGATGCCGTTGCAAAAATGATGCAATCACTGGGGCGCATGTATGTGCGATATTTTAATTTCACCTATCAGCGTAGCGGTACGCTTTGGGAGGGGCGCTACAAATCTTGCTTGGTGGATAGTGAAGAATATTTGCTCCATCTTTACCGATACATCGAACTGAACCCGGTTAGAGCAAATATGGTGAATGACCCGGTTGAATACAGCTGGTCCAGTTACCAATGTAATGCGCTGGGAAAAGGGAGTCGGTTGCGAGCAGCCCATTCTGTTTATTTGGCTTTGGGAGCAACCGAGAATGAGCGGCAGACTCGGTATCGTGCGTTGTTTCGTACCCATGTTGATGGTGTTTTGTTGGATAACATCCGAAAGAGTGTGAACAGCGGTATGGCTGTTGGTAATAAGCGTTTTACTGAGCAGATTGAGCAGTTGACGGGGAAGCGGGTCACGCCAAAAAAACGTGGGAGGCCGAGGATTTTGTCAGAGGATTAATTTTACTCTGACCCTAATTAAAAACCTGGCTTGATTAAATTATGACCATATCCCCAGTTCCGGGAATATTTCCGTATCAAAATCGTCTTTATCTTAAGGATTCACTTTAAGTTAATTTTGCAACAATTTGATTACATAAAAGTAGTCGGGGTTCTCTTCTGTGTGCCCTCAGTAAATTACGCTAAGTCATTGTGTCGAAAGCAAGTTTTCCGTGTTTTTTAAGTGCTGTTTTCTTGACAGTAGGTGATATGGGTACCTATAGTGTGACAATGTGGGAAAAGGTGGCTAATTGTGGATTTTTGAAATTCGCTGCCGCTAAGATGGGTGGCGAGCGCGATCAACTCGCCCGGACATCAATGTAGAGCACAGAAAGACAGGAGTAGGAAACGTGTTTCGAGGGGTTAACGCACTAAATCTGGATGCCAAGGGGCGCATGGCTATGCCGACGCGCTACCGTCAGCGGCTGTCCGAGATGTGCGCGCGGCAAATGGTGATCACCGTGGATAACAGTGATCGCTGCCTGCTGGTCTACCCTCTGCCGGAGTGGGAGCTTGTCGAACGCAAGCTGCAAAAGTTGCCGAGTTTTAATAAGGCGGCGCGGCGTCTGCAGCGCCTGCTGATCGGTCACGCCACCGAGGTGGAGATGGATAGTGCAGGTCGTTTGTTATTGCCACCACCGTTGCGCGAATTTGCCGGTCTGGAAAAACGCACGGTACTCATTGGGCAGAGCAATAAATTTGAATTGTGGAGCGAAGACCTCTGGAACGAAAGCCGCAGCGAGTGGCTGGCGGCGGGCGATGATCTCGGTGATCTGCCCGAAGAAATGGAGACGATGTCGTTATAACGCCGATGAGCGAAGACTTCGCGCATTTGCCGGTGCTGTTTAACGAGGTGCTGAATGGCTTGGCGATAAAACCTGGCGGCATCTACGTTGACGGCACCTTTGGTCGGGGTGGTCACGCCGGTGCCATCCTGGGTCAGCTCGGTGCGGAAGGGCGGTTGCTAGCCATCGATAAAGATCCGCAGGCGGTGGCGGCGGCAGAAAACCGGTTTGGTGCAGATCCGCGTTTTGAAATTGCGCAGGGTTCATTTACTCAGTTGGGGCGTCTGGTGCAAGAGAAGGGTTGGCAACAGGCAGGTGGCGTGGACGGGGTGCTTTTAGACCTCGGGGTTTCGTCACCCCAGCTGGATGACGCCGGACGCGGTTTTAGTTTTCGTCACGAGGGTGACCTCGACATGCGCATGGATCCCAGTACTGGGCAAAGTGCTGCGCAATGGCTGGCTCGCGCCGAAGAATACGACATTCGCCGTGTGCTGCGTGATTTCGGCGAAGAAAAATTTGCCAAGCGTATTGCCTACGCCATTGTTAATTCGCGAGAGGAAAACCCCATAACCACAACGAGTCAACTAGCCACTTTAATTGCCGAGGCAAGCCCCGTGCACGAAAAAGGCAAAGATCCGGCGACGCGTAGTTTTCAGGCGATTCGCATTTACATCAATGGCGAGCTGGAGGATCTCGCGCAATGTTTGCCGCAGGCGCTGGACGTATTGCGCCCTGGCGGACGGCTAGCGGTGATCAGCTTTCATTCGCTGGAGGACCGCATCGTCAAACGCCTGTTGCGCAAAGAGGCAAAGGGTGATGATTTTCCGCCGGATTTACCAATTCCTCAGTCGGCGCTATCGCCGCGCATCAAACTGATTGGCAAAGCGATCCGTGCTAGTGAAAAAGAAGTTGCAGAAAACCCGCGCGCGCGTAGTGCGGTATTACGCATCGCGGAGCGCCTGAATTGAATGGGCAAGGTTTGAATGAACAGGCAGATGTTGTTGGCGGTAATGATTGTTTTGGTCATGGTTTCAGCGATGGGTGTGATTGCGGCCAAGCACGAAAGTCGTAAACGTTTTGTAGCATTGCAGATGTTGGAAAAGGCGCGTGATGAAATGAATGTGGAATGGGGACAGTTGCAGTTAGAACAGGGTACCTGGGCCACCAACAGCCGGGTGGAGCGCATCGCCCAAGAAAAGCTACACATGGTTATGCCGAAAATGGAAGACGTGGTCATCGTAAAAAAAATGGTCGGTACAAAATGAATTCGCCATCTTCAGAGTCAAGCTATCGCGGTCGACGCTGGTTGGTGCTGTCGGTGCTGAGTATTGCTGGTCTGGTACTGGTGATGCGCGCAATAGACTTGCAGGTTGTGCGCAAAGATTTTCTGCAAGGACAGGGTAACGCACGCTTCTTGCGCGTGGTGTCCGAGCCAGCACATCGCGGCATGATCACGGACCGGTTCGGTGAGCCATTGGCCATTAGCACACCGGTGGACTCGGTGTGGGCCAATCCGCAGGAACTGATTCAGGCACGCGAGCAATGGCCACAACTGGCGAAGGTGTTGGGTTTTAAGCGCGGTGCTTTGGAACGCCTGCTGGCCGCAAAAGCAGATAAGGAATTTATTTATTTAAAACGACGAGTTGCCCCGGATTTTTCGCAAAAAGTCATGGCCTTAAGAATTCCAGGCGTCGCCTTGGCGCCGGAATACAAGCGGTTTTATCCGGCGGGTGAAGTTGCTGCCCACGTGGTGGGCTTCACCAACGTGGATGATAAAGGCCAGGAAGGCATGGAGCTGGTGTACAACTCCGAGCTTAAAAGTATTGCTGGTGCCAAGCGGGTGATTAAAGATCGTTACGGTAATGTGGTGGAAAATGTCGAGCGCGTTGCTGAACCCCAACCAGGCAAAGATATTACCTTAAGTATTGACCGGCGCTTGCAGTATCTGGCTTATCGCGAATTGAAAGCTGCGGTTAAAAATAACCGTGCCGATGCGGGCTCGGCGGTGATTCTGGATGTGCGCACGGGCGAAGTGCTGGCGATGGTCAACCAGCCGGCTTACAACCCCAACAATCGTTATAAATTGAAAAGTAGTGATCTACGTAATCGTGCAGTGACCGATGTATTTGAACCGGGATCCACTATCAAGCCATTTACTGTTGCCGCGGCGTTGGAAACAGGGCGTTTTAATACACACACAGAGGTTGATGTACGCCCGGGCTATTTAAAGGTCGGCCATAAAACCATTCATGATTTTCGCGACTACGGCATCATCGATGTTTCCACTATTTTACAAAAATCCAGCAACGTGGGCGCGAGCAAATTGGCGCTGGCGATTACGCCGGAACATTTGTGGAAGGCCTTCGCCAGCGTCGGGCTCGGCACAGATTCTGGTAGTGGATTCCCCGGCGAGCCTGCCGGTCTGTTAACGGATTTTGGCGCCTGGCATGACATTCAACGCGCCACGGTGTCTTACGGTTACGGCTTGTCGGTAACTACCCTGCAGCTGGCGCGTGCGTATGCGGCGTTGGCTACAGATGGCCGGCCGTTACCAGTGAGTTTTTTACGGCGCAGTGAAGAGCAGGCTGCGGAGCTGGCGTCTCTGTATGAGCCGGCTTTGGGTGAAGAAAATTTGCGCAAGGTGCGAAAAATGTTGGAACGGGTCGTGGAAAAAGGTGGCACCGGTACTCGTGCCGCTGTACCGGGTTATCGCATTGCCGGTAAAACTGGCACGGTGAAAAAATCCGGTGTGGGTGGTTATGTCGAGGATAGCTATTTGGCGTTATTCGCAGGTATTGCGCCGGCCAGCAATCCACGCCTGGCGATGGTGGTGATGATCGATGAACCGCGCGGCGAAAAATATTACGGCGGTATCGTGGCCGCACCAGTGTTTTCCAAAGTGATGGCGGGTGCATTGCGTATGCTGGATATTCCGCCGGACAATATAAAACCAGCGCCGGGTCAACGACTCGCGCTACTAGGCAAGACGCAATGATGCCAGCGCAATCCATGCCAGAACATTTGACCTTTGCCGAGCTGATTGCCGGCATTTATTTTATTCGGCAGGCGCCGGAAATGTCGATTGATGGCCTGTGCCTGGATAGCCGACAAGCACAAAAGGGCGACCTGTTTTTTGCGCTGGGTGGCGGACAGGTGCATGGCAAGGAATTTATCGACGAGGCCATCAATCGCGGTGCTAGTGTGGTGCTGTGGGAGTCATCTGCGCCGCGGCAAGAAATGCGAAGTGGTCTTCACGGTGACGTGCCGGTGTATGGAGTACCGAATTTACACAACATGGTGGGGCGCATCGCTGAACGATTTTATGGAGAACCCACTAAAACGCAATTTGTGATTGGCGTCACCGGTACCAATGGTAAAACCTCAGTGACTCAATTTGTTGCACACGCCTTGCAGCAGGATGCTCCCTGTGGCGTGGTGGGCACCTTGGGTAACGGCATATTTGGCCAGTTGGAAAAGAGTGGCTACACCACGCCGGATGCTATCACTTTGCATACGTTGTTGGATGATCTGCGCCACGACGAAGTGAAGCGAGTTGTGATGGAGGTCTCTTCCCACGGCCTTGAACAAGGACGGGTGGCCGGTGTTGATTTCGATGTGGCGGTATTTACCAACCTCAGTCACGAGCACCTGGATTACCACGGCAACATGGAAAACTACGGCCGGGTGAAGCGGCGTTTGTTTGAAGCCAAAGGCCTAAAGTACGCGGTGATCAATATTGATGACGATTTCGGACGTCAGATGCTGATGTCGATGCCTGGTGCGGTGGGTACGGTGAGTTATGGCTTTGGGGGTGGTGGTGGAGGTAGTAATGACGTAATGCCTTCTTTATTGGGTTCTGATTTGCAGTTAGACCGGGATGGTTTGCGTATGCACGTCGAAAGTGATTGGGGAAAAGGTGATTTACGGGTGCCTTTGCTCGGTGCGTTTAATGCCTCAAACCTATTGGCAGCATTGGGTGCGTTACTTGCGAGCGGCATTTCATTTGATGATGCTTTGAAGCGCCTCTCCAATGCGCAACCGGTACCGGGGCGCATGCAAGGTTACGGTGGCGCTAAACAGCAACCGCTGGTGGTGGTGGATTATGCGCACACGCCAGATGCCCTTGAACAGGTGTTGGCTGCGCTACGCGCGCATGCGGCAACACAGACGGGTGCAGTAGCAGCACCAAAATTATGGTGTGTGTTTGGCTGCGGCGGTGATCGTGATCGCAGCAAGCGACCGCTAATGGCGGCGGCGGCCGAACAGTTGGCGGATAAAGTGATTGTCACCAATGACAATCCGCGCACCGAAAATGCGCAAGTTATCGTCGCCGATATCCTGCAGGGTTTTGAGCGCGTCGATGATGTGTTGGTGGTCGCAGATCGAGCCAGCGCTATCGAAGAAGCAATTCGCTCTGCCGCAGAAGATGATGTGGTGCTGATTGCCGGTAAGGGACACGAAGAGGTGCAAATTATCGGCCAGGAGCGTTTGCCGTTTAGTGACACAGAAGAAGTTGAACGGGTGTTGGCCCTGCGGGCATCCGCTGGAGGGCAATTAAAATGACTGCCCCGTCGATTATGCCAGGGATCAATACCATCAAGCAGGCGTGCGAGTTGTCGCAAGGTAAGATGCGTGGCGAAACAGACGACGTCCCGTTTTCTGGGATTAGCACCGACACTCGCGAAGTGTTACCGGGTCAGCTATTTGTGGCGTTAAGCGGGTCGCATTTTGATGCGCATAATTTTATCGCTGAAGCAAAACAAAAAGGTGCGGTAGCTGCAGTAGTAACAAAGCCCGTGAGTGCCGACATCCCCCAAATAATTGTTGAGGATGCGCTACGTGCGTACGCACAACTGGCGGCCAATTGGCGCCAGCAGTTCAATATCCCCGTGGTTGCCGTCACCGGCAGCAATGGTAAAACCACGGTCAAAGAAATGCTGGCGTCGATTCTCGCACGCAAAGGTAGCGTGCTGGCAACGCAAGGCAATTTTAATAATGAAGTGGGTGTGCCGCGTACCTTGCTGGGTTTACATGATACGCATGTTGCCGCAGTAATCGAAGAAGGCGCCAGCCATCCGGGTGACATTGAGTATCTAACGACTTTTGTGCAACCAACGGTGGCGATTGTTACCAATGCTGCGGGCGCGCATTTGCAAGGTTTTGGTTCGTTGGACGTAGTGGCAAAAACCAAAGGTGAGATTTTTGAATGCCTGCCTGCAGACGCGATGGCAATTATTAATGCCGATGATGACTTTGCCGGTTTGTGGCAGCGTCAGGCCGGCGGTCATCCGCGAATGCGTTTTTCTTTGGCTGTTGAGAGTGATGCAGAAGTGCGCGGTGAGCTAAACGCAGCTGGTACATTGCAGATTTTTACGCCTGCGGGTGATGTGTGTGTTGAGTTGCCGCTGGAAGGTCGTCACAACGCCGCAAACGCTTTGGCAGCCGCAGCGGGTGCTTTGGCGGCGGGCGCCAGTATTGCAGATATTAAGAATGGACTGGAATCCATGCGCGCCGTGCCAGGTCGTTTGCAGCGTAAGGCAGGCATTCGCGGTTCACAGATTATAGATGATACCTACAACGCCAACCCGGCATCATTAACGGCGGCTCTGGATGTGTTGGTTGAAGATCAAAATGACCACTATCTCGCGTTAGGTGATATGGCGGAGCTGGGCGCCAAGGCGGTGGAGCTTCATCAGCAGGCAGGCCAGCAGGCGCGCAAGGTGGGTGTGAGCCGCCTGTACGCCGTTGGTGAGTGTTCACGACATGCAGCGACGGCCTTCGGTAAACATGGCCAGCATTTTGCTGCTCAGGCTGAGCTGATTTCTTGTTTGCAGGAAGACTTGCACGAAAATATCACTTTGTTGGTGAAGGGCTCGCGCTCCGCAAAGATGGAAAATGTAGTGTCAGCGGTAACTGTGGCCGGAGCAGTTGCCGAAACGGTCGCAGGAACACATGAGGGAGCAAACTAATGTTGCTATACCTCGCTGATTACCTTACGCAGTTTCACAGTGGCTTTGGTGTGTTCCAGTATCTGACCCTGCGCGCCATTCTTGGAGCGTTAACGGCGTTGTTAATTTCGTTCGTAGTCGGTCCAGCGATGATACGCAAGCTCAGTCATTATCAGATTGGTCAGGTGGTACGTGACGATGGCCCGGAAAGTCATCTGATAAAGGCGGGTACGCCCACTATGGGGGGGGCGTTGATATTGGTGGCGGTTTCAGTGAGTACCTTGTTGTGGTCAGACTTAAGCAATTCATATATGTGGGTGGTGTTGCTAGTGACCATTCTATTTGGTGCGATTGGTTGGGTGGATGACTACAAAAAGTTAGTGAAAAATGATTCGCGTGGACTGATTGCGCGATATAAATATTTTTGGCAATCGGTAGTCGCTTTGGGCGCCGCCTGGTTTTTATATGATGCATCGAGCGTCCCGGCGCAAACGCAATTGTTTGTACCCTTTTTCAAAGATGTAGCCATTGTGTTGGGGCCGATGTTTGTGGTGCTGGCTTATCTAACCATTGTAGGTTCGAGTAACGCGGTGAATCTTACCGATGGTCTTGATGGTCTGGCGATTCTTCCTACCGTGATGGTGGCGGGCGCACTGGGCCTTTTTGCCTATGTAACGGGTAATGTGAAGTTTGCCGAATATCTTGCCATTCCGTACATCCCTGGCGTCGGTGAAGTGGTGGTTTTTTGTGGCGCATTAATGGGTGCCGGCCTGGGCTTTCTCTGGTTTAACACTTACCCCGCTATGGTGTTTATGGGTGACATCGGCGCGCTGGCATTGGGTGCAGCCTTGGGTGTGGTTGCTGTGGTGGTGCGTCAGGAGCTGGTGCTGGTGATCATGGGCGGTGTGTTTGTGATTGAAACGCTCTCGGTGATTATGCAGGTGGCATCGTTCAAGTTAACCGGCAAACGGATTTTTCGCATGGCTCCCCTGCATCATCATTTTGAATTAAAGGGTTGGCCGGAGCCGCGGGTGATTGTGCGCTTCTGGATTATCACCGTCATTCTGGTGTTGGTCGGTTTGGCCACTTTGAAAATACGTTGAAGCGAACCGCAAAGAATTTTTTGCAATGAGCGCAGCATTAAAAATGACAAATGTCGCAGAACAGAAAAACGGTCTGACTCCCGTGCCAACGTTGGTGGTTGGCCTGGGTCAGACAGGACTGTCCTGCGCACGTTTTTTGGCAAAGCAGGGCGTGCCGTATGCCATCACGGATACTCGAGATCAGCCGCCAGGCATGGATGTTTTGCATGTCGAGCAACCTTCCGTGAAAACACATTTGGGTGGGTTTAATGAAAAACTATTCTATTGGGCTCAGCGTCTGGTAGTGAGTCCTGGCGTATCACTCAAAGAGCCATTGATTGCCGCTGCACAGCAGCGCGGAGTTGAGATCATTGGCGACATTGAATTATTTGCGCAAGGCGCGCAAGCGCCTGTCGTCGCAATTACGGGTTCTAACGGGAAAAGTACGGTGACAAGCCTGCTTGGTGAGATGGCGAAAGCAGCTAGTCGTGATGTGCGCGTCGGCGGCAATATCGGTACGCCTGCGCTGGACTTACTTAAAGAAAGCGAACCTGATTTTTATTTGCTGGAATTGTCGGGTTTTCAGCTAGACACCACCTACTCACTACACGCTGCGGCGGTGGTTGTGTTGAATATCAGTCCAGACCACATGGATCGTTACGATGATATGGCGCATTACGTGGCCAGTAAGCGGCGCATTTATAGTGATGCAGGATTGAGTGCAAAGGGCATAGCGGTTTTTAATCGGAATGATTCACGCGTGGCTGCGATGCTGGTGTGTGACGTTCCGCAGCAAAAAGTCAGTTTTGGTTTGGATGTTCCTGGCGACCATCAATTTGGGCGCATCAGTCGGGATAACGAATTATGGTTAGCCTGCGGCACGCAGGCTTTGTTACCTGCAGCGCAAGTGCGTATGGCCGGCAAACATGCACAGGAAAATGCATTAGCGGCATTGGCATTGGGTGAAGTAATGGGTTTGCCTATGGCTAACATGCTTGCCACATTAAAAACCTTTAGCGGTTTGCCGCATCGTACCCAGCTTGTGGAAAACATTAACAACGTTCGTTGGATCAATGATTCCAAAGGTACTAATGTGGGTGCGACAATTGCCGCCGTGCAAGGCTTAGTGGGGCCGTTAGTGCTGATCGCGGGTGGGCAGGCGAAAGGTGCAGATTTTTCACCATTGGCCAAGGCGGTGAAAGAGAAAGTGCGCAATATTATTTTACTGGGCGAAGACGCGCCGATGTTGGTAAAGGCATTCGATAAAGTGGTGCCGGTATTGCGTGTGTCCTCAATGGAAGAGGCTGTGAGCCAAGCGCAATCACTGGCACAAGCGGGCGATACCGTACTGTTATCGCCCGCCTGCGCGAGCTTTGACATGTTCTCAGGTTTTGCAGAACGTGGTGATGCTTTCATGGCAGCGGTACGTGCATTGCCAACCATGAAAAGAGGTGCGTCATGAGCACCGGCGTGATCCCAGCACTACGCAACTTTTCATTCAGTTCGACTGTGGTGTCGAGCCAACGTCACGGACGATTCCCGTTAGATGTCAGTCTATTGGTGGCGGCCTTATTGTTGTTGGCAATTGGTTTGATCATGGTGGCTTCTGCCTCGATATCCATCGCAGATCGACAAATGGGTGATCCCTTTTATTATTTGTGGCGGCAGAGTGCGTTTGTCGCGGTGGGCTTGCTGGTGGGCTTTGCTGTGCTCAATGTGCGCCTGGTGTATTGGGAGCGTCTCGGTCCATGGATGTTGTTGTTCGGATTGAGTCTGTTAGTGGTGGTGTTGTTTCTTGGGCGTGAAATCAACGGCAGTGTGCGCTGGCTATCGTTGGGACCGGTGAATTTTCAGCCATCTGAAGTGGTGAAGTTATTTGTGGTGGTTTATCTGGCCGGATACCTGGTGCGTCGTGGCGACGAAGTGCGCGATTCGGTAAAAGGTTTTCTGAAACCCATGGCCCTGGTGGGGCTCATCGCGGTGCTGTTGATGTTGGAGCCAGACTTTGGTGCTACCGCAGTTATCGCCGCCACGGTGTTGGGCATGATGTTTTTGGGTGGCGTGCGTCTGTGGCAGTTTGGCATTTTGTTTTTGTTGTTGGTGTCCACCTTTGCCGCATTAGCGGTAGCTTCTCCATATCGGGTGGCGCGCCTAACCTCATTTGTGAACCCCTGGGCAGATCCTTTCAATAGTGGGTTTCAACTAACGCAAGCTTTGATCGCCTTTGGGCGTGGTGAATGGTTGGGCGTAGGTTTGGGCGGCAGCATACAAAAATTATTTTACTTGCCTGAGGCGCATACGGATTTTCTGTTTGCGGTGCTGGGTGAAGAGTTGGGTTTGCTGGGTGTGGTCATCGTGATTGGCCTGTTCGCGTTGATCGTGTGGCGTGCTTTTGTCGTGGGGCAATCAGCAGCGCAGGGCGATGATCGTTTTGGCGCGTACGCGGCTTACGGCATTGGCATGTGGTTAGGGCTGCAGGCATTCATTAACCTCGGCGTGAACATGGGTGTGCTGCCGACCAAGGGATTGACGCTGCCGTTAATGAGTTATGGCGGTTCCAGTATCGTGATGAGTTGCGTGGCGGTGGCGTTGTTGCTGCGCATTTCCCATGAACATCCAATCAGTAAACAACCCGCTGCACGACGGGCTACGGTGAGTTCACAAAAATCAAATTCAGAAAAAACAAGTGTGCAAAAACGCAAAACAAACCGAAAGACAACGCCGCGAAAGTCTGCACGCATGACAACTCGGGGGCGCTGGGCATGAGTAATAAACAGCCTCTGCGCATCGTGGTGATGGCCGGCGGCACCGGTGGTCACGTGTTCCCCGCGCTAGCGGTGGCAGACGAGTTACGTGCACGTGGAGTGGAAGTTAGTTGGTTGGGTACACGTCAAGGCCTGGAAGCGGAAGTGGTGCCGCGTGCCGGTTTCCCCATCGACTACGTGCAAGTATCCGGACTGCGCGGCAAGGGTGTGTTGAATCTGTTATTGGCGCCGGCGAAGTTGCTGATGGCGCTGTCACAGAGTTTGAAAATTATGTCGCAACGCCAACCTGCGGCGGTGTTAGGCATGGGTGGGTTTGTCACGGGACCAGGCGGATTGGCGGCATGGTTGAAACGTCGGCCATTATTGATTCATGAACAAAATGCTCGTGCCGGGTTGACTAATCGTTTGCTGGCGCCGTTAGCAAAAAAAGTGATGGAAGCCTTTCCAAATACCTTTGAGAGCTCAATCAAAGTACGCCACACAGGTAACCCCTTACGCCAAGCCTTTATAGATGCAAGCGTGAAGGTGGTGGGGAAAAATGAAAACCGTGCGCTGCGTTTGTTGGTGGTGGGTGGCAGTCTCGGTGCCGCACGATTGAATGAAGTGGTACCTCAGACGTTGGCCACGATAGACGTGAATATTCGTCCCGAGGTCTGGCATCAGGCCGGTAAACGCAATATTGATGCAGCGCGCACGACTTATGCCGCAGCAGGTATTGAAGCACGGCTGGAACCGTTTATTGAGGATATGGCAGCGGCTTACCGTTGGGCTGATGTGGTGTTGTGTCGTGCCGGTGCTATGACTATTGCCGAGCTGGCTGCCGCTGGTGTGCCATCTATTTTAGTGCCTTTTCCGTTTGCGGTGGATGACCACCAAACGGCCAACGCGCGATATTTGTCTGATGCACAAGCAGCAATTTTATTGCCACAGATACAACTCACCGCAGAACGTTTGGGTGACATCTTGTCGTCACTCAATGCTGAAAAGTTAAAAGCCATGGCCAACACTGCGCGGAAACTGGCGTTGCTGAATGCTACCGCGCAAGTCGTTGACGAATGTCTTGCCGCTGCACGGGGCTGTACGCAGGGGGCGGCGCATGGCTGAGCAAAGGATTGAGCACCTGACGCAAAACTTTAAGGGCGAATCACATCCCGCCTGGGGGCGTATTGGCCGTGTGCACTTTGTCGGTATCGGCGGTGCGGGGATGGGTGGGATTGCCGAAGTGCTGTCTAATTTGGGTTATACCGTGTCGGGCTCAGACCTACGCCAGAATGCGGTAACTCAACGTTTAAGTAAACTCGGTGCGAAAATTTTTGTAGGTCATGATGCAAGTAACATCAAAGACTGTGATGTGCTGGTGACTTCCACCGCGGTGTCGGCCGACAATCCCGAAGTGGTGGCCGCACGCGAAGCCCGTATTCCCGTAGTGCCACGTGCCGAAATGCTGGCTGAATTAATGCGTTTTCGTTTTGGTATTGCCATTGCGGGTACGCATGGAAAAACCACTACAACCAGTTTAACGGCTAGCTTGCTGGCCGAAGGCGGACTCGATCCGACCTTTGTGATTGGTGGGTTGCTTAACAGTGCAGGTTCTCACGCACGTCTAGGTGAAGGTCGTTATCTGGTAGCAGAAGCCGATGAAAGCGACGCTTCATTTTTATATCTCGCGCCGATGATGGCCGTGGTCACCAATATCGATGCTGATCATATGGAAACCTATGGCGGCGATTTTGAAAACCTGCGACAGGCCTTCCTCGAATTTTTACACCATTTACCTTTTTATGGTTTAGCGGTGATGTGCATCGATGACCCGGTGGTGCGCGAACTGCTACCACAGATTTCCAAACCTGTGCTGACGTACGGCTTCACCTCTGAAGATGCCGATGTGCGTGGCATTGATTTGCAGCAGAAAGGCGCTCATACCTATTTTCGCGTACAGCGCAAAGATAGTGATAATGACTTGGCCATCACCTTGAACATGCCTGGTGCTCACAATGCGTTAAACGCCATTGCCGCCATCGCCGTGGCGACTGAGTTAGGCGTGACAGACGCTGCTATTCAAAACGGTTTGGCCAGTTTTGAAGGCATTGGTCGACGCTTTCAAGTGTATGGCGAACTGCAAACTACGGTAGGCAGCGTGTTGTTGGTGGATGACTATGGTCACCATCCACGCGAGGTGGCCGCAACTCTGGATGCAGCCCGCAAGGCCTGGCCCGGCCGACGATTGGTGCTGGCGTTTCAGCCGCATCGCTTTTCACGCACCCGTGATTTATTTGAAGACTTTGTCAAAGTGTTGTCACAAGCGGATGTTTTGTTGTTATTAGAAGTTTTCGCAGCTGGCGAACAATCACAGGGTGACGATGATGGTCGCGCTTTGTGTCGAGCCATTCGCACGCGCGGACAACTGGATCCAGTATTTGTGGAAACGGTTGAAGATTTGCCAACTACGTTGCAAGGCATATTGCAAGACGGGGATGTTTTGTTGACCTTGGGGGCGGGTTCCATCGGCGCGGCAGCGACACAACTGTATGTAAACTTAAAGGTGGCAACATGAATGCGACTGAGGATTTTACAGGTTTACGTGGCAACTTGTTATTCGACGAGCCTATGTCAAAGCATACCTCATGGCGTATCGGTGGTCCGGCAGACCGGTATTACCAGCCAGCCGACACTAATGATCTTGCCTTGTTTTTGTCCCAATTATCGGACGACGAACCTGTTTCATGGTTGGGTTTAGGCAGTAATCTTCTAGTACGTGACGGTGGTGTTCGCGGCACGGTAATTGCGACCAGTGGCGTGGTAAATGGTTTGGAACAGCTTGATGAAAACACGGTGCGAGCAGAAGCAGGCGTGAGCTGTGCAAAGGTCGCTCGATTTTGTGCAAAGGCAGGATTATCAGGAGCTCACTTTTTTGCAGGCATCCCCGGTGCGATGGGTGGAGCTTTGGCAATGAACGCAGGCGCCTTCGGTGGCGAAACATGGAAAGTGGTTGCAATGGTGGAGACGATTAATAAAACGGGGCAGCGTCAACTGCGCAAACCTGAAGCATTCGATATTTCTTATCGTCATGTGTCGGGTCCAAAAGGTGAATGGTTCATAGCAGCCTACTTAAAGTTGTCGGCTGGCGGTGATCCCGGGGCGTTGCAGTCACGGATTAAATCCTTGCTCACAAAACGTAATGATACCCAGCCCACATCATTGCCCAATGCTGGTTCAGTTTTTCGTAATCCTGAGGGAGATTATGCTGCTCGGCTGATTGAAGATTGTGGTTTGAAAGGCGAATGCGAAGGCGGGGCTTGTGTGTCAGAAAAGCATGCCAATTTCATTATCAACACTGGTGATGCGACAGCGCATGAAGTTGAAGCTTTAATTGAACGTGTTGCTCAAGTCGTTAAAGAAAAACATAACGTGGAATTGCAGCGTGAGGTTCACGTCATGGGAGAGGCCAAATGACGGCGGTTTCGCATATTAATCCGACCGAGTTTGGCAAGGTTGCCGTGTTAATGGGTGGCTTGTCTGCAGAGCGTGAAATCTCGTTGCAAAGTGGCGCGGCGGTATTTGCTGCTTTGCAGCGCCAAGGTGTAGATGCGCACGGTGTGGATGTGGGACGCGACATTGTGTCGGTTTTGCAGGCAGGCCAGTTTGATTGCGCGTTTATCGCGTTGCACGGGCGGCGTGGTGAAGATGGGGTGATACAGGGTGTGCTGGAAACCTTAAACATTCCTTACACCGGCTCCGGCGTATTGGGCAGTGCTTTGTCAATGGATAAAGTACGCAGCAAGCAAGTCTGGCGTGCGGCACACACACCAACACCTGCATTTAATACGTTGAATGATGATAGTGACTGGGCCGCAATTGCTGATGAGCTGGGATTGCCGTTAGCGGTAAAACCCGCACACGAAGGCTCCAGTTTGGGCACAACTCGTGTGGAACGTTTGGAAGATTTTAAATTGGCCTGGTCAGATGCTGCTGAATTTGACGAGGTGGTGATGGCCGAGCCTTGGGTGATTGGCGAAGAGTACACTGTGGGTATTTTAGGCGACGAGGCACTACCGGTGATTCGGTTGGAAACGCCGCGTGAATTTTACGATTATCTCGCCAAGTACAAAGCAAATGATACTTCCTATCACTGTCCCAGTGGATTGGATGCTGCAAGAGAAAATGACATTCAAGCTTTGTGTTTAAAAGCATTTAAAGCCTTGGGCGCATCAGGCTGGGGACGTATTGATTTAATGTTAGATAAAGAGGGCAGTCCCTGGCTATTGGAAAACAATACTGTACCGGGGTTGACGGATCATAGTTTAGTGCCCATGGCGGCAAAAGCGGCAGGTATCTCTTTTGATGAGTTAATTGTGCGTATATTGTCGGCGAGAGGTGTAAGCGGCAGTAACGAGGATGTGGGCCATGGGTGCTAGGCGCATTACTAAAAATAATAGCGTAAAAAAATCCAGCGCTAAAAAAGTCACGGTGTCCGCTGTAGATGGATGGCTGACGCGACGGTTGTTAGGCGGTGTGTTGGTGGTTGGCACACTGGGCGGACTGTTGGGGTTTGCCGTGTGGCTATTGGCGCAATCGGACACGTTGCCTATTCAGCAAGTACAGGTGAAGGGTGAATTTCGGTATCTCGACAAACAAAGTTTGTACAAAGAAATTGCAGGCTTGGCCAGCGCCGGGTTTTTTAATGTGGATGTGCGTGCGGTTAAGCAGGCTGCTGAAGCAATGCCGTGGGTGGACAGTGCTTCTGTGCGACGTATTTGGCCGGACACTTTACGTATTGATATTCGAGAGCAGATTCCACTGGCACGTTGGCAAGATGGTGGCATGGTGAATCGGCACGGTGATGTTGTACATACTGCAACAGCTAAAGCCTTGAAAGATTTGCCATTGTTTAGTGGCCCAAAGGGCACTGCAAAAATGCTGGCGCAGCACTATCAGTTGTTATCAACGTCGTTAGCCAACATCGAATTGTCAATTGTGACGTTAACGCTGAGTGAGCGACGCGCATGGCGGGTGTCATTGAACAACGGCATGCAATTATTGTTAGGCCATACGACACAGGAAACACAATTATCACGCTTTGCTAATGCTTACCGTAATGTGTTGACGGAGCAGCAGAAAAAAATTCAGTCGGTGGACTTGCGTTACACCAATGGTTTTGCAGTGCGCTGGAAAACACAAGCCAGCTGAGAAGCAGGCCAGTTAATTTACGGGGATGTAGTGATGAGTAAAAAGTCTGATCAAAATTTGCTGGTGGGTCTGGATATCGGTACCTCGAAGGTGGTGGCGATTGTTGCCGATCTCACGCCGGAGGGCGAGATTGAAATTATCGGTATCGGGTCACATCCCTCCCGCGGTTTGAAAAAAGGTGTGGTGGTGAACATTGAATCTACGGTGTTATCGATTCAGCGCGCAGTAGAAGAGGCTGAGCTGATGGCCGGTTGTCAGATTGATTCGGTGTACGCAGGTATTGCGGGAAGCCACATCCGTAGTTTGAATTCCCACGGTATTGTGGCGATTCGTGATAAAGAAGTGACTCACGCCGATGTTGAGCGAGTGATTGATGCGGCGCGTGCAGTGGCTATCCCAGCGGATCAAAAAGTGTTGCATATCCTGCCGCAGGAATTTTTGATCGATGATCAGGAAGGTATTCGTGAGCCGGTGGGTATGTCGGGTGTGCGTCTCGAAGCAAAAGTGCACATGGTCACTGGAGCCGTGAGTGCGGCGCAGAATATTATCAAGTGTGTGCGACGTTGCGGGCTGGAAGTGGACGATGTGATTCTCGAACAATTGGCATCCAGTTATGCGGTGCTCACCGAAGATGAAAAAGAACTGGGTGTGTGCTTGGTGGACATGGGCGGTGGTACTACCGACATCGCGGTGTTTACTGATGGGTCGATTCGCCACACCGCGGTGATTCCCATTGCCGGTGATCAAGTAACCAATGACATTGCAGTGGCGCTGCGCACGCCGACGCAATATGCAGAAGAAATCAAAATTAAATACGCTTGTGCTTTAACGCAACTGGCGAGTCCCGAAGAAAGTATCGAGGTCCCCAGTGTGGGGGATCGCCCGCCGCGACGTTTAGCGCGACAAACCCTGGCTGAAGTTATCGAGCCGCGTTACGAAGAATTGTTAACCCTGGTGCAAAACGAGTTGCGCCGCAGCGGATTTGAAGAAGTGTGTGCGGCGGGCATCGTGCTCACCGGCGGCTGTTCAAAAATGGAAGGGGTGATCGATCTGGCGGAAGAAATTTTTCACATGCCGGTACGCATGGGCATGCCGCAGCATGTATCGGGTTTGGTGGATGTGGTGCGTAACCCGATTTTCGCCACGGGCGTTGGCTTGTTGCTGTACGGGAATCAGCATCACGGTGAAAGTCGCAAAGAACGCAAAGGCGAATGGAATGGTAAGGGTTTATGGTCGCGAATGAAGAGCTGGTTTCAGGGAAACTTTTAATCAATTAACAAAAGTACTGGAACACAATTTTTGGTTAGCAAAATAAAGAAACATTATTAATTTTTTGACAGCAGAATTACTCAACTGGAGGGCAATACAATGTTCGAGCTAATGGAAACCAACATTGCAGGCGCAGTGATTAAGGTGATCGGTGTGGGTGGTGGTGGCGGCAATGCCGTAGAACACATGGTGGCGCAAAGTGTGGATGGTGTGGACTTTGTCTGCACCAACACCGACGCGCAGGCGTTGAAAAATTCGTCGGCACGCACCGTGCTGCAAATGGGTAACAACGTCACCAAGGGCTTGGGTGCGGGTGCTAACCCCGATGTGGGTCGGCAAGCGGCATTGGAAGATCGCGAACGCATTGTTGAGCTGGTGGAGGGTGCGGACATGGTGTTTATCACTGCTGGCATGGGTGGTGGTACGGGTACGGGCGGTGCACCGGTGGTAGCGCAGATTGCCAAAGAGCTGGGTGTGCTAACGGTGGCGGTTGTGACCAAACCTTTCCCCTTCGAAGGTAAAAAACGCATGGCTATTGCGGATCAGGGTATTAAGGAATTGTCCGAATATGTGGATTCATTGATCACCATCCCTAACGAGAAGTTGATGGATGTGTTGGGCAAAGAGGTTTCCCTGCTGGATGCCTTCAGGGCAGCCAACGATGTGTTGTTGGGTGCGGTGCAGGGAATTGCAGATTTGATCACCCGCCCTGGCTTGATTAACGTCGACTTTGCGGACGTGCGCACGGTGATGTCCGAAATGGGCATGGCGATGATGGGTACCGGTTTTGCCAGTGGCGAAGGCCGTGCGCGGATTGCGGCAGAGTCTGCGGTAGCGAGTCCGTTATTGGAGAGCGTCGACCTGGCTGGCGCGCGCGGGATTTTGGTGAATGTCACCGCAGGTCTGGATATGTCCATCGGTGAGTTCGACGAAGTCGGTAGCACCATCAAGGATTTTGCCTCGGACAACGCCACCGTGGTGGTGGGTACGGTGATTGATCCGGAAATGACCGAAGGTCTGCGGGTGACCGTGGTGGCCACTGGCCTGGGACAAAAGCTGCAAACGGTGGTTGAAAAACCCGTGGTATTGGTGGCACCCGAAGGCCCGGATGGTGAACCGGACTATGGCCAGCTGGACCGTCCCACGGTGATTCGCAATAAGGTGGCCGGAGAGCGTTACGCCACGGGCACAGATGGTAATCTGGATTATCTGGATATTCCGGCTTTTTTGCGCCGTCAGGCCGATTAGGGCGAAGGGCTCAAGTCCCTTGATGGAGAGTCGATAAGGCAGGCGCTGCTGACTGAGATTTGTGAACGGGTGCACGCAGCAGGCCTATGCAGCAATAGGGGGTCGTGGTAGAATTCACGGCTCTGCACGCTTGATTTAAGTGGTAGCAGGAGAACTTTGTGATTGGTCAAATGATTAGACAACGGACTTTAAAAAACATCATTCGTGCGACAGGCATTGGTCTGCACACCGGCGAAAAGGTCTATCTGACCTTGCGTCCTGCTGCGGTGGATGCTGGAATTGTGTTTCGCCGTGTCGATCTGGATGAGCCTGTGGAAATTGCGGCCACACCTGACAATGTGGGTGACACCCGTCTTTCAACCACGCTGATTCACAATAATGTGCGGGTTTCTACTGTCGAGCATCTGCTTTCGGCCATGGCCGGGCTGGGTATCGACAATGCTTACATTGATGTTAGCGCCCCCGAGGTGCCCATCATGGACGGCAGCGCCGGACCTTTTGTATTCCTGATTCAGTCCGCCGGTATCGAAGAACAGAATGCGCCTAAACGCTTTATTCGTATCCTCAAACCAGTAGTGGTGGAGGATGGCGACAAATGGGCGCGTTTTGATCCATTCGAAGGTTTCAAGGTGTCGTTCAAAATCGATTTTGCCCACCCGGTGTTCCAGTCCCAGTCACAGACCACTACGGTGGATTTCTCCAGCACCTCTTTTGTAAAAGAAGTGAGTCGGGCGCGCACCTTTGGTTTCATGCGAGACATCGAACAGTTACGGGAAAATAACCTGGCGCTGGGCGGCAGCCTGGACAACGCTATTGTGATGGACGACTACCGCGTGCTCAACGAAGACGGCCTGCGTTATCGCGACGAGTTCGTGAAACACAAGGTGCTAGATGCCATCGGTGATCTGTACCTGCTGGGCTGTAGCCTAATTGGTGAATTCAGCGGCTACAAATCCGGCCACGAGCTCAACAACCTTTTGCTGCGCACCCTGCTAGCCAACGAAGATGCCTGGGAAGCAGCCACATTCGATGATCCCAAACGGGCACCCATTTCTTACACTCATCCCCTATTAGCCAACTAACAGTTGGCAAGCTTACCTGTTAGCCAATTAATGGTTAGCCAATCAATCGCCTTACTTCTTATTGGTCGCTCAGCTTAATCGCCGATCCCAAACATCACCGCCCCGTAAACCCACATCCCCTGTCGAGTGCGCAGAGCTGATTCGGTGATGTTGATCGATAATTGTACATTTCCCCTCAAAAAGTGTCTGATCTTACTTTCCTAACCCTAGCCTAAGTCAGATAAGGGGTTTTCTGCTTGTCAGTCTGGATGCTTGTTGGTACCTTTATCGGCTATTTTGCGTCTTTAATGTGTGCCCTCATAAAATATCCATGCCTAGATAGCCTGTGGTTGGGGGTAGCAAGTCGTCGAAATGCTATTGATACAGTATCGTTTAATCAGTTTTTTAGGTTATCACTTGTCCGTGTGCTCATGCCGGGAGAGGCGATAAAGCGCTTCTGCAAGCTCGTCATCTTTTGTACTCAACGCAGCACTTTGCAGTAATTGTGCACTGGTAGTGGAGAGGGTGGCGCGACGTGAAGGACCGCTGGGCGGAGCTTGGCTCGCAGGTTGGATTTTGGTCTGTACCTTTTGCAGGTTTTCCAGGCCGGGGAGAGTTTTAAGTAAGCGTAAAATGGCGGGGGCCTGGTAACGCACCTGAGTTAACCAGGCCGGGGTATCGGTGCTGATGACTGCGGTTTGTTCACGCAGATTAGCCACAGTGACGTGCTCAGCAAGTTGCGCATCCAGGCTATCGCGCAGTGCTTGGGTAAGCTGTTGAAGATATTGACCGCGCTCAAGCAGGGAATGAAGTGCACTGTCTCGGCGTGAGAGGATATTGGCAACAGGCTTGGTGGACATAGTTGGCAATTGTGGCAGTAATTTGTGACATTGTCTGGCTTTGTGCGGTGTTCCCAGGGCTAATATTGTAGTTATTGGCAAAATTGCCGATATAAACAGCAGGTATAATAGTTTGGAAAAAACTTGGCTTGACGGAACAGTTCCGCAAGAAAACAAGATAACCCATTGAATAACCATTAGTTATTCGATATCGGTTAATAAATAGTCATGGGAAGGATTGTTTAAACGATGAACATCATTTTTATTGGTAAACGCGGTCGGCAGACCAAAACGATTAAATTGGTCTCCCCCAGCATTATCTTGGGTGCAACGCTGGCGCTAGCGATCATTCCTTCCCTGATGTTTTACGGTGGGTATTTCACCGCGACTCAGGCAGCGCCGGGCCAAGATAAAGCGTTGCTCACCGCCTGGCAGGGCGAGATGGATATACAGCGCGATGAGATAGCTTCTGCGCGCCAAAAAGTCGATGAAGATATGGATGCCCTGGCGCTGCGTTTGGGTGAATTACAGGCCAAGATGATTCGCCTGGATGCCTTGGGTGAACGTCTCACCCAAATCGCCAAGCTGGATCGTGGCGAGTTTGATTTCTCAAATTCTCCCGCTGTGGGTGGGCCAGAATCCACTGCCGCAGTGGAGTCCATGGCAGTGCCTGATTTTGTGGCATCTCTGGAGTCTCTGACCAAACAGGTGGATGACCGCAGTGCCCAGTTGGGTCTGCTGGAAACCATGCTGATGAGCCGCAACCTTGAAGATGAGATGAGCCCGGCGGGGCGTCCCATCAAGCATGGTTGGATTTCCTCTTACTTTGGCATGCGCACCGACCCCTTCACCGGCCGCCGCGAGCGCCACAAAGGCATGGATCTGGCAGGCAAGGAAGGTAGCGACGTGATTTCAGTGGGTGCCGGCGTGGTGACCTGGGCGGGTGAGCGTTACGGTTACGGCAATCTGGTGGAAGTGAATCACGGCAATGGCTACTCCACCCGCTACGGCCACGGCAAAAAGGTGCTGGTCAATGTGGGGGATACCGTCAAAAAGGGCCAGGTGCTGGCGCTGATGGGTTCAACCGGTCGCTCTACCGGGCCTCATGTGCACTTTGAAGTCTTGTACAAAGGCAAGGCTGTTGACCCTAAGAAATACATCATGGCCAGGCGTTAAGCATATTTTCTGTTTATTCACGGCTTAGCACGTTAGCTCTCTACATTGAATGCGTCTTCATTCGACTAGCCATTCTCTAAATCCCTCATCCCCGTTATAATCCCTGAGCTTTATTGGGACGGATGTCACCATCCCAGCAGGTTTTTCGCGTTTTTCAATCACCGATTGAAGATAATTTTGATAACACTATTGGCGGCTTATGGTATGCAAGCAACGTCGCTAATACATAACAAAGACTCACGACCAAAATATTATGGCAAGTAATTTCCTGAGCAAAATTTTCGGCAGTCGCAACGAACGACTGCTCAAGCGCCTCAACAAAGTGGTGGCAGATATCACGGCGCTGGAGGCTAATATTGAGCCGCTTTCTGATGAGCAACTGCGCGCCAAGACCGACGAATTCCGTGAACGACTCGCCAACGGTACCGCTGTCAATGACTTGTTGCCCGAGGCCTTTGCCGTGGTGCGTGAGGCCGGCAAGCGCGCGCTGAACATGCGTCATTTCGACGTACAGCTCATCGGCGGCATGGTGCTCAATGATGGCAAGATCGCCGAGATGCGCACCGGTGAGGGCAAAACCCTGGTGGCGACGTTGGCAGTTTATCTCAACGCGTTGTCGGGCAAGGGTGTTCACCTGGTGACCGTGAATGATTACTTGGCCGAGCGTGATGCTGCCTGGATGGGCAAACTATACAACTTCCTCGGTCTTACCGTGGGCGTGATTCTCTCCGGCCAGGACAGCGAGCAAAAACGCGCGGCTTACGCGGCGGACATCACCTACGGCACTAATAATGAATTTGGCTTCGATTATCTGCGCGACAATATGGCGTTCAGTACCGAAGACAAGGTACAGCGCGATTTACATTTTGCCATTGTGGATGAAGTGGACTCCATTCTTATCGATGAAGCGCGTACCCCGCTGATTATATCCGGCCCTGCGGAGGACAGCTCCGAGCTCTATAAAAAGATCAATGCTATTGCCCCCAAGCTGGTGCAACAAGAAGGTGAAGAAGTCGAAGGCAATGTGGGCGAGGGTGATTATTACCTCGAAGAAAAGAGCAAGCAGGTGTTCCTCACCGAGCGCGGACATCAGCATGTGGAGGAGTTTCTGGTTGAGGTGGGTTTGTTGAGCGAAGACGAAAGTCTTTACGACTCCGCCAACATCAAACTGATGCATCATGCCAATGCTGCCTTGCGTGCGCACTCTCTGTACCAGCGCAATGTGGATTACATCGTCAAAGATAACGAGGTGATTATCGTTGATGAATTTACCGGCCGTACCATGCCGGGGCGTCGTTGGTCAGACGGCTTGCATCAAGCAGTGGAAGCCAAAGAAGGCGTGCAGGTACAAAACGAAAACCAGACCCTGGCATCTATCACTTTCCAGAATTTTTTCCGCCTTTATGAAAAACTGGCTGGTATGACCGGTACCGCCGACACCGAAGCTTTTGAGTTTCAGCAGATTTATAGTTTGGAAGTGGTGGTTATTCCCACCTCCAAAGAGGTGGCGCGTATCGATAGCACCGACTTGGTGTTCCTCACGCCCGAGGAGAAATTTGCCGCCATTGCCGAAGATGTGAAAGATTGCCGAGAGCGCCGACAGCCTGTGTTGGTGGGTACGGCATCTATTGAGACTTCGGAGTACCTTTCCAAATTACTCGAAGATCAGGGTGTTGAACACAGCGTGTTGAACGCCAAGTTCCACCAGAAAGAGGCACAGATTATTGCCCAGGCTGGCGCACCCGGTGCCATCACCATCGCCACTAACATGGCCGGTCGTGGTACCGACATTGTTTTAGGCGGCAACCTCGATGCTGAATTGGCCGAGGCAGGAGACATCAGCGATGACAAACGCCAGCAGATCACCATCGATTGGCAACAGCGTCACGAGGCGGTGCTGGCAGCGGGTGGTTTGCACGTGGTGGGTACCGAGCGTCATGAATCGCGGCGTGTGGATAATCAGTTGCGCGGCCGTTCCGGCCGTCAGGGCGATCCGGGTTCCAGCCGTTTTTATCTGTCGCTGAAAGATAACTTGATGCGGATTTTTGCCTCGGAACGGGTTGCCGGGTTGATGCAAAAACTGGGTATGCAGGAAGGTGAAGCCATCGAGCATCCGTGGGTCAACAAGGCCATCGAAAATGCCCAACGTAAAGTAGAGGGTCATAACTTCGATATTCGCAAAAACTTGTTGGAATACGATGATGTCGCCAATGATCAGCGTAAAGTGATTTACGGTCAGCGCGCAGAGCTGATGGAAACCGATGACGTGTCTGCGGCAATCACCGACATGCGTGAAGACATCGTAAACAGCATTATTAGTGCGCATATTCCGCCAGAAAGTCTGGAAGAAATGTGGGATGTGGCTGGTCTGGAAAAAGTAATGAGCAGCGAATTTTTACTGGATCTGCCCATTCAGCAGTGGCTGGATGAAGACGATGATCTGCACGAAGAAACCCTGCGCAAACGTATCCTAGAAACGATCGAACAGGCCTATTATGAAAAAGAGGCCATGGTAGGCAAAGACGTACTGCGTCACTTTGAAAAAGCCGTGATGCTCAAAGTGCTGGATGAGCAATGGAAAGACCACCTGGGCATGATGGATCACCTGCGCCAGGGCATTCACTTGCGTGGCTACGCACAGAAAAACCCGAAACAAGAATACAAGCGCGAAGCCTTTGAACTGTTTTCGCAGATGCTGGATCGCGTTAAGCAGGAAGTGGTTGAGATGTTGTCGCGAATCCAGCTCCAGGCCGAAGAAGATGTTGATGCCATTGAGGAACAACGTCGTTCATCTGCCCAAGTGACCTATCGCCACGATGCTGCGCAATCAGCAACTGCCGGCGAAGCACCGGATGAAGCTGAATCTGCGGCAGAGCCGGAGCAACCCTTTGTGCGCGAGGGTCGTAAAGTGGGTCGCAATGAACCCTGTCCCTGTGGTTCCGGTAAAAAATATAAGCAGTGCCATGGGCGACTTGCTTAAGGGCAGAGAAAGAGTCAAGGCAAAAGAGAAAAGAAAAATCAACGATGCGATGTTGTTTTCTTTCCGTCATTCCGGCGTAGGGCTGGAATCCAGTATCGCGCTAACTTCCCTGGACTCCGGCCTTTATGCCCCAGAGGGTATACGTCGGAGTGGTGGTTGAATCTGGATTGTATTTACTTTTCCCTTTACTCTTTCCCCTGAATTTTTGTATCTTCTTGTCATGACTTCGAATACAAAAAAGCTACCAATCTTGCATCCCATTCCAGGCCTTCGGCAGGGGAGTACCTGTGCGGGCATCACACAACCGGGTCGTCGTGACCTGGTGGTGATGGAGTTGTGCGACGGTGCTAACGTGGCCGCTGTGTTTACGCGTAATGCCTTTTGTGCCGCACCGGTGATCGTGGCGCGTGAGCACTGGGCACAAACGTCTCCTCAATATTTGTTGATTAACACCGGCAATGCCAATGCCGGCACTGGCGAGCAGGGGCTGAAAGATGCACTGACCTGTTGCGATGCCGTGGCACAGGCTGCGGGTTGTGCGCGAGAGGCAGTGCTGCCTTTTTCCACAGGCGTGATCAGTGAACCTCTGCAAGTAGCAAAGATTTGTGATGCCGTGCCAGCGGCGCTGGCGGCGTTGGATGAAAATGGCTGGGCCGATGCCGCGCAGGGCATCCTCACCACCGACACCGTGCCCAAAGGCGCCTCTAGCCAACTAAAAATAGACGGTCACACGGTTACCATTACGGGTATCAGCAAAGGCTCGGGGATGATTCGTCCCGATATGGCCACCATGCTGGCTTATGTGGCCACGGATGCCACAGTGCCGCAAAATGTTTTGCAGGCCTGTCTGTCGCGAGCGGTGAATAAATCCTTTAATCGCATCAGCGTGGATGGAGATACTTCCACTAACGATGCTTGCCTGTTGATAGCCACCGGGCAGTCAGCGGCTACTGTTGATCAAACCGAAGGCGCTGCATTCGATGCGCTGTGTGCTGCCATCACGGAGGTGTGCGAGCACCTGGCGCTGGCCATCGTGCGTGACGGCGAAGGTGCTACCAAACTGATTACCGTGGCGATAGAGGGTGGTCGTGACGAAGCCGAGTGTCTGCAAGTGGCTTATACCATCGCGCATTCACCGTTAGTGAAAACGGCCTTCTTTGCCAGTGATCCCAACTGGGGGCGCATCCTCGCGGCAGTGGGTCGGGCTGGGCTGGTGGATCTCGATATCAACGCCATTGAATTGTTCTTGAGTGCAGAAATTACGGGTGATGTCTGCCTGGCGCGCAATGGTGGGCGCAATCCTGACTACACCGAAGCACAGGGGCAGCAGGTGATGGATCAAACCGAGATCACCGTGCGCGTGGTGCTGAATCGTGGCATAGCACAGGCACAAGTGTGGACCTGTGACTTGTCCTACGACTATGTGCGTATTAATGCAGAATATCGGACGTGACGATTAGGACTGAGTGCTAAAGGCTAAGGGAAAACACAGATCATCCCGTCATCCCGGCGTAGGCCGGGATCCAGGTTGCTCTAATCTTGAAGCAATTCGGAAACAACTTTACTGGATACCAGCCTTCGCCGGTATGACGGATCAAATGGATCTTTCCAAAGATTATGTATTGAGAGGGCATGATGGGCAGGGAAATCGTACAGGTTGCCGCCGCGGCGATTTTCGATGATGAAGGTCGCGTGCTGATTGCTCGTCGTCCAGCGCATGTTCATCAAGGTGGTCTGTGGGAATTCCCCGGTGGAAAAGTGGAGTCGGGTGAAATGGTACGCGACGCGCTGTTGCGTGAGCTGCATGAAGAACTGGGTATCGAAGTGCAACAGGCACGACCGCTGATCCGTGTGCGTCATGATTATCCCGACAAGTCCGTATTGCTGGATGTGTGGCGGGTGGATGGTTTTACGGGTGATGCTCTTTTTGATGCAAAGAAAGGCCGCGAAGGTCAGCCGCTGAACTGGGTGCAGCCGAACGACTTGTCGGATTACGAATTTCCAGAGGCCAACCTGCCCATCGTGCGTGCCGTGCAACTGCCTTGTTTTTATTTGATCACACCAAATCCTGGCGAAGACATTCCTGGTTTTTTACAGCAATTGGAAAAGCGTTTATGCGCTGGCATTCGTTTGGTGCAACTGCGCGCCAAATCGATGCCGGAGGCCGACTATATTTTGTTAGCCAATCAATGTCTGCAGCTGTGCAAAAAAAATGACGCAAGCTTAATGTTAAATGCCGCCCCGGAAGTGGTGATCGAGGTGGGAGCGCACGGCGTACATCTCGACAGTGGACGACTGGCATCCTTGTCTGCGCGCCCCAATGTGAAGTGGGTATCTGCTTCCTGTCATTCACTGGAACAATTGCAACAGGCAGAAAAACTGGGCGCTGATTTTGTGATGTTGTCACCGGTGGCGGCCACGGCCAGCCACCCCGATGCGATCCCGTTGGGCTGGGATCAGTTTCAGGATTTAACAGAGCAGGCAAGTTGCCCCGTATTTGCGTTGGGTGGCATGACCTCGGAGGATTTACAACAGGCCTTCGACCACGGTGCGCAAGGCATCGCGGCGATTCGGGCGTTGTGGGAAGTGTAGGGTGCAATAGCGCAGCGTATTGCACCCTACGGGCTGGCAATGCCGTTGTTTTTACTCTCTTTCCCCTTGAGGGGAGAGGGTTGGGGTGAGGGTTCATGAATAAACTTCCGAGCATTCACCCATCACCCAACCCTCTCCCAGTTTTGGGAGAGGGAACGATTTGGTTGTTGACCTTCGTCCCTGCGATGCTCGGCTGCATCGAAGGGACCAAAGTCAAACTCCCAGATTCTCAGATCTACGACATTGTTTAGCCTGCGGTTGCTAATGTAATTTCTGCCCATCCGAATGCTCAACAAAATCCTCCGGCGTAGCATCCGCAATGCGATGACTTTCATCCGCCCAGGCACCCAAATCAATAATCCGGCAGCGTTCGCTGCAAAAAGGTCGCCAACGACTTTGGTCATTCCACTCCACGGGTTTTTCACAGGTGGGGCATTTTACGGTTGTTGATTTCATGTTTTTTTTAAAAAAGATTTTACAAATAAAGTTTCGACTAAAGTGCGCAACAGCTAATGTGAAAGTCCACGTCGTGCTCGGCCTGGGTGGGTCGCGTCGAGGTGCTGGCAGTTAAAAAGCGTGCGGTGAAGCGATGCCGACCGGCGCTGATTTCCACGAAGTGCGGTGAGTCGATGGGCAGCCAGATGCGAATCAGTTGGAACGCGGTGCCGGTATCCAGGGTTTGCTGGTAGTTGCCGTTGGTGGCGACCTGCGGTGTGGGGTCGGCGCTTTCGCGGATTAGTTTCAACATCAGCTCCACGGACAGGCGCACGGTGTCCAGGGTGCTTAACCAGTAGCGTAATTCTTCGATGCGCACTTCGGCGGGTTGTTTTAGCCAGTGACGATAGGGCGGCAGGTCGAAATCACACAGGCCGCCGGGGATGCCGCTGCGCTGGATCACCAGTTTGAACAATTCATTTTCGCGCAACTCCTGCGCTAGTTGACCATCCATGCTGTGTAGTTGGCTTTTGAAGCCGCCGAGGGTGGTGAGTAGCTGACCAAGGGTATCGATGTTGACGCCGGGGGTTTGTTGCAGGGCGCCGAGGGTGGTGTTGATGCGATCTAGCTCTTTGATCACTTCGGTTTTCATATCGACGCGACTGACGATGTTGAGAATTTCCAACAAGGCGGTGAGGCTGTTGTGGCTGTCCCATACGGCGTCGTCTCGCAGGCTGTGCCGAGCCAGGCGAAACAAAAATTCCAGGCGCAGGAAGAAGCGTAGGCGCTCGTTGAGGGGATGTTCGTAAACGGTGGCAGTGATCAGGTCGGACACGTTGGCTTTGCGGGGTCTCAGGTTGCGGGAATGGCTGCCATTCTCCCCGAGTTAGGCGGGGCGGGCAAGCTGTCGGTATTTCTGGTGCATGGCCGCCACCTGAGTCTTCAGGGTGGCGAGGTCAGCATCGTTGTTAATCACCTCGTCGGCAGCGGCGAGTCGGGTGTCTCTGTTGACTTGGCTTTGCATGGCAGCATCAATCTGTTCCGGGCTGAGTCCGTCGCGTTGGCTGGCGCGTTGTCGTTGTTGTGCCGGGGTGGCATCGACCACCAGCACGCGGTTCACCATGTCGATCCAGCCGCTTTCGACGAGCAGCGGCACGCTGAGGATCACGTAGTCTGGGGGATTAGCGCCATCTCGTAACGCAGCGAGTCGTTGCAGTGCGGCCTCTCGGGCGCGTGGGTGGAGAATGGCTTCGAGTATTTGGCGTTGTTCTGGCTGGGCGAAGATGCGGCGGCGTAATTGTACGCGGTCAAGCTCGCCTTCAACCGTTAGCAAGTCGTTACCGAGTTGTTCGGCGATTTTTTTGAGGGCTGGCTGTCCGGGGGAAACCAGTTCCCGCGTGAGCAGGTCGGCATCAATCACAGGTACGCCGAGGTTTTCAAAAGACTGACTGACCGTGCTTTTGCCACTGCCGATGCCGCCGGTGAGTCCAATAATTAACATGGGAGGAAGATACCCGAGGGGGTGGGAAATACCAAATCGCTTTGCAGGTATTTTAATTCAACCGTCATTCCGGCGCAGGCCGGAATCCAGACTGCTCGTATTTTGAAACTACCCCGAAATAACTTTCTGGATACCGGCCTGCGCCGGTATGACGGTATTTTTAACTATCAGCCCATAGAAAAAATACGTGCAATAAAC
>CAZXZI010000014.1:0-32710 GCA_964645165.1 uncultured Ectothiorhodospiraceae bacterium | reverse complement strand
GTACTTCGCTGGCGTCCACTTCCCAGGTGTTCAGGATTTTGCCGCGCAACGGCATGATGGCCTGATTTTCTTTGTCGCGAGCCTGTTTGGCGGAGCCACCAGCAGAGTCACCCTCCACCAGAAACAGTTCAGACATGGCCGGATCGGAGCTGGAGCAATCCGCCAGCTTGCCGGGTAGCGCCGGGCCCTGAGTGATCTTTTTGCGCACCACCTTTTTGCCCGCCTTCAGCCGGGTCTGGGCGCTGGCGATGGCCAGTTCGGCGATGGCCTCACCGGCTTCGGTGTGCTGGTTGAGCCACAGGGAGAAGGCATCTTTCACCACGCCGGAGACAAAAGGTGCGCACTCGCGGGACGACAGGCGCTCCTTGGTCTGCCCGGAAAATGCAGGATCGGCCATTTTCACCGAGAGGATGTAACTGACCTTGTCCCACACATCGTCCGGTGCCAGTTTGACGCCGCGCGGCAGCAGATTGCGGATTTCGCAGAACTCGCGCATGGCTTCGGTGAGGCCCGTGCGCAGGCCGTTGACGTGAGTACCACCCTGCGCGGTGGGCACGAGGTTGACGTAGCTTTCGCTCACCGACTCCCCACCCTCGGGCAGCCACAGCACGGCCCAGTCGGCGGCCTCGGTGTTGCCGGCAAAACTGCCCATGAAGGGTTCTTCCGGCAAGGTGGGCAGGCCGTGCAGCTCATCCATCAGGTAATCACGCAGACCGTCCTCGTACACCCATTCGGTGGATTCGTCGGTCTTTTCGTCGTAGAAGCTGACTTTGAGGCCGGGGCACAATACGGCTTTAGCCCGCAGCACGTGCTTGAGCCGAGGTACAGAAAACTTAACAGAATCAAAGAATTGCTTGTCTGGCCAAAAACGCAGTGTGGAACCCGTATTGCGCTTGCCCACCGTGCCGATTTCTTCGAGATCGGAGATCTTCGCGCCATCGGCGAAGGCGATGTTGTATTCCTTGCCGCCACGGCGCACCCACACTTCGAGATGCGACGACAGGGCATTGACCACCGAGACCCCCACGCCGTGCAGGCCGCCGGAGAATTCGTAGTTTTTGTTGGAGAACTTACCGCCGGCGTGCAACTTGGTGAGGATCACCTCCACGCCGGGAATGCCCTCTCGCGGGTGAATATCCACCGGCATGCCACGGCCGTCGTCACTCACCTGCAGCGAGCCGTCTTTGCTCAGAATCACGTCGATGGTGGTGGCGTGGCCGGCGATGGCCTCATCGACGCTGTTGTCGATGACTTCCTGCGCCAGATGGTTGGGGCGTTCGGTCTGGGTGTACATGCCCGGGCGCTTGCGTACCGGCTCCAAACCACTCAATACCTCGATGGAGGCGGCGTCGTACTTACTGCTCATGCGGGCTACTCAACTTACATCTCAACTTACGTCTCAACTCTCTATTCAAGGACCGGGCTCCAGAAAAATCATCACAGAATGGCGCAGTTTACTCGCCCGGGAGCCGTGAGGCGAGGCCTCTCAAACATTCCCCAGCCGGTGGCCAAACTCACCTTTTCGAGCAAAATCAATCCTTTTCACATGCCCTAAAGCTCCACCGATATTTGCCGATATTCTGTGAAGATTGAAGTACTTAGCAAATAATCAGGATTGTATCCACGAATCCATGAACGACACTGGCACAACCGCAACGGAAAAGGCCCCCAGCACACGAC
Organism: uncultured Ectothiorhodospiraceae bacterium; assembly: GCA_964645165.1. Lineage (GTDB taxonomy): Bacteria > Pseudomonadota > Gammaproteobacteria > SZUA-152 > SZUA-152 > SZUA-152. Next base: position 31,030 of record CAZXZI010000014.1, on the reverse strand, counting down.
TGGTCGGCTGGAGCGTGCGTCAAAAAATCAGTCTTGGCTTTGGCGGGCTCATCCTCCTCATGGCGCTGGGCATAGGTCTTACCCTGTATAAATTGGAAGAAATCAAGGCGGTCACCAACTCCGTCATCAAAGAGCGCCAACCTACCGCCACCCTGTTTCAAAAGTTGAATCACGACTTGAGTCTCGCCACTTCACTGCTCAACGGTTACCTGCTCACCGGCGAAACGGATTTACGAGATGAATACAACAGTACCCAACAGCAACTACAGAACCGACTTGGCCAAGCACAGTTGCTCGCCAACACCGAAAACAGCGGGCTAGACGTTGAGCAACTCCAACATGCCAAAAAACTGCTGAGTCAGTTCACCGACTATGCCGATCAACTGTTTGATCTGCGCGACCGGGATGCCAACAACCGCGGCATGATATTGGCGCAGGAAACACTAAATCCACCCGCAATTGTATTTTTAGGCAATATCAACGCCCTGCTGGAATCAGAGGATGTCGACAGCAATAACCCAAAAATCCTCGCGGCCTACAAAGCACTGCAAGACTTGCGTTACAGCTGGGTGCAAATGATGAATAGCCTGCGCATGTACGTTATCACCCAAGACCGCGATCAACGCATTAATTTCGATACTTTCAAAAACCACACCGGTGAACTACTCACTAAACTCACCAAAATGGATGTGGAAATTGGCTTTGGTGAACTTGAGGCGCTCACTGAAATTCGTAACACATATGTCGCCAACATCAAGCCTGTATTTGATATTTTTGAATCCGGTAACTGGCGTGCTGACTCTTTCCTGATTAAATCCGAAGTGCGACCTATTCTAAATGAATTACGTCAAATTTTTGAACACACCGCTGATGCCCAGCTTAATGCCGCCATTGAAAGCGGCCAGGTGCTTACCGATGCCCAAAAACAAATTGTATTTACCACATTGGTTATTCTTGCGGTGGGCCTGTTACTCGGTGGCCTATTAGCTATACGCATTACCAATGGCATTGTGCCACCGATCCAACATCTAATGCTGGCAGCAAAGAACGTTGCCGACGGTGACTTGAATGCTGAAGTGGTAGTAACCACACAGGATGAAATTGGTAAACTGGGCATCTCATTTAACGCCATGACCAATCATCTGCGCTCAGCCTCAATGAAAGAACAACAAATGCTGGATGAATTGCAAAACCTCAATCAGGATTTGGAAAGCCGTGTTGAGAAACGCACCAAAGCCCTTGAGCAAAGTGAAATAAGAATTCGGGCCATCCTCGATAATATCGGCGAAGGCATTATCGTGCTCGATGAAAAAGGCATGATTGAATCGATGAACCCAGCCGCAGAAAAAATCTTTGACATAAAAAAAGAAGACGCGCTTGGCCTTAACGCGACACTGCTGATCGCAGACAATGCTCTCGATAAACTCGTCGAACTAGACCATTACGATGACGAGATCCATGGCGTATTTAAAAATAGCAGCGATCAGCAACCCATTGAATACCAGGGTTTGCGCTCGAATGGTGACACCTTCCCGCTTGAGCTTGTTGTCTCCGTATTGAATGTTGGCAACAAACGTTTACGCGTATGTATTCTGCGTGACGTCACTGCCCGCAAGGAGACAGAATCATCACTGGCCAATGCACAAAATCAACTGGTAGATGCCGCTCATAAGTCCGGCATGGCCGACATGGCCACTGGTGTGCTGCACAACATCGGCAACATTCTCAACAGCGTCAATTTATCCGGTGAAGAAATCAAACGTATTTCATCTGCAAGCAAAATTAGCGGTTTGAACAAAGCCAACGACTTATTACAGGCACAGGAAAACATCGGGGAATTTCTGGCCAATGATCCTCGCGGACAGAAACTACCTGGCTACTTTATTAAAATGGGTAAAGTATTAAATGATGAGATTTCTGAAATACAGCAAGAGTCAAAAGAACTCATCAAAAAAACCACGATGATGAAAGAGGTGATCAGCACGCAGCAAGCCTACGCAAAATCCGGCTTCCACAGCGAGCAACTTAACCTTACTCAGCTCATCGAAGATGCCTTGAAAATTCAGGAAGCCTCGTTAAAAAAATGGGGTGTCAAACTCGACAAAAAACTGGCAGATACCCCCGATTGCACTGGACAAAAATCCAAACTTCTTCAGGTCATCACCAATCTGGTGAAAAATGCCAAAGAAGCCATGAATGATAACGACCAATTTAATCGACCCAAAGAAATGTTCATCGAAACCGGTATGGTGAACGATCAAGCCGTTTATTTGACGATTAAGGACAACGGCTGCGGTATCAGCAAAGACCAACTTACCAAAATCTTCAACCACGGCTTTACGACAAAGGAAGCAGGGCATGGCTTTGGGCTACACAGCAGTGCAAATGCAATGACAGAAATGAAAGGTGCTTTGAAAGTCGACAGCGAAGGGGTTCAGAAAGGTGCCACTTTTACCGTTACTATACCTGTAAGTAAGGCAGCATAAGCAACCGGAAACCGCCAACGAATAGTAGATTTCTACTAAGAGAGCCAGCATGGAACACAACACACGCATATTAATTGTTGATGACAACGAGTCCATTCACGAGGATTTCCGCAAAGTATTGATCCATGAAACCAACCAGGATCATGCCGAGTTGGACGACCTGGAAGCCGAGCTGTTTGGCGAGGAGCCTGTTGCTGCCGAGAGTTCTGGAGAACTTTTAGATTATGAAGTGGATTCCGCACTCCAGGGCGAAGAAGCGCTGGCCATGGTCGATAAAGCGGCACAGGAAGGTCGCCCCTACGCGTTGATTTTTATGGACGTGCGCATGCCACCCGGCTGGGATGGCATCGAAACGATTAGTCGCATCTGGATCAAACACCCCTATATTGAAATGGTCCTGTGTACCGCCTACTCCGATTACACCTGGGATGACATTGTCGCCAAGCTGGGCAGTTCCGATAAGCTATTGTTTTTGCGCAAACCCTTTGATGCCGTGGCCGTGCAACAAATGGCACTGAGCCTGGTAAAGAAATGGAATCTGGGTGAACAGGCACGTAACTATGTGAAGAATCTTGAACAGGAAGTTCAGCAACGCACCTTACAGCTAAAAGATTTACTGAATGAACTTGAAACAAAGAATGCCGAACTGGCTGACAGTAATGACCAACTGAAGCACGCTTCCCTGCATGATGCACTCACCGGCTTACCTAATCGAGTGCTATTTCATGATCGGCTGAACCAGGCTATAAAATTGTCCAAGCGCAACAAGACCCAATTTGCCGTTGCCATCATGGATCTAAATGGCTTTAAAGAAATCAATGATAATCGTGGTCATTTAACCGGAGATTACGTACTCAAAACCGTGGCCGATCGCATCAAGGAAACCTTGCGAGACAGTGATACGGTCGCTCGACTGGGGGGGGATGAATTCGCTTTTGTCTTACCCACTGTAGACAGAGAATCTCCAGCAACTGTCACGGATAAAATTATGGCTACTTTCAAAGAACCTATTGTCATGGACAGCGACGGTGGGAAAATTGAAGTTGGCGCAAGCATCGGCATCACCCTTTACCCCGACCATGGAGCTGATGTTGACGCATTAATTGGCTATGCCGATGCCGCTATGTATTCCGCAAAACGTGCGGGCAGCGGTGTTTGTATTTATAGCGAGGATGTCGACATTCCCGAATAAACACATCATCCGCAAAAAATATGACGGATGAATCACCCTTTTATGGTGTCGCTCAATTTTTCAAACGAACAGTCACTCGCAGACCGCCCAATGCCGCAGCCCGGCTCAACGTGAGCACGCCGTTATAAGTTTCCACCACATCACGCACAATCGCCAATCCCAGCCCGTGACCGGGGGTAGCCTCATCAATACGCACGCCGCGTTCGGTTAATCGCGCGATTTCATCATCGGTGCAACCTGGCCCGTCATCCTCCACCACTAACTGCAAATAGTGCTCATCACCTTGTAATTCACAACGAACTTCCTGCTTCGCCCATTTGCAGGCGTTATCCAGCAAATTACCAATCAGCTCCAGCATGTCATCCCGGTCAAACATGAAGGCAATATCCGGTGCCTGCCATTGAATAGTCAGCGTTTGATCGCGGCTTTCATCGACCGCAAACATACGTTGCAACATATCCACCAATACGGGCATTTCTTCCTGTGGTGAAAAACGCGCACCCGGTGTGCCCTGTCCCATGAGCCGTGCACGTCTTAATTCTCGATCCATGAGTTCTCGAATCGTATCAGTGTGTTTTTTCAGATCTGTTGATAATTCCGGCAAGTCGCTCACGCTTTCCTGCTGTGCGATCTGCGTCAATAGACTCAAGGGTGCTTTTAATGCATGCGCGAGATTGCCCATGGCATTGCGTGAACGTTGCAGACGTTCCGCCAGCAGGCGTAACAAATGATTCACTTCGCCCACTAAAGGCTGCACTTCTGCTGGCACGGCTTCGGTCAACTCACCCACCGCCCCCTGTTGCAGATTTTTAATTTCCTGCTGAATTTGTGCCAGCGGTCGAAAAGAACGCCGCACTATGTATTGTTGCACCCCTAGCAACACCATCAGCACAACAAAAGATAAGCCAGCAAAATACCAGTTAAAACGCACCATGCTTGCCGACAACGCCGATAAATCTTCAGCCACAGCTATGGTGAGTTGCTGTTCCTGTTTTTGGAATCCCCTAGCCCAAACCAGCAATGGCTGCTGCGATGGCCCGGTGGCTCGCCACTGTCGGGTTTCACCTTGCGGCAAAGACGCCACTGCGAGAGTCTCATCCCACAGAGAACGAGAATAAAGCGTTTTGGCTTTTGTCAGCAGCACAAAGTAATGGCCAGAAAAGGGTTGCTGGTAGATGTTCGTTATTCGTCCCGGCGTCAGTTGCAACTCACCCTTTTTATCTTTTTGTAATGCGGAAAGCAGGCTATCGGCATCATGCACCAAACGAGACTGCACAAACTCCTCACCAAAGCGCTGCATGGCACCACTGGCCAGCCACCACAACAACACCATCAACAGCACCACGCTGGTCACCAGACCCAGTTGCAAACGCTGCTGCAGTGAATTCAAGATTCGCCCCTGTTTTTTTCTTCAAAAACGTAGCCCTGCCCGCGCTGAGTCCGAATACAGCCGTTACCCAATTTGTCACGCAGGTGTCGTACATACACCTCGATGACGTTGCTATCGCGATCGGCATCATCATCGTAAATGTGCTCGGTGAGCTTGCTTTTAGAAAGCACCTTACCGGGGTGATTCATGAAATAGCGCAACAAACGAAACTCTGTGCCCGTCAGCGAATGCTTATTACCAGCGGCATCTGTGACCTGCTGACGTTCCTCGTCCAGACTTAGACCCGCTATTTGCAGTGAGCCATCGGCGCGTCCGCCACGACGGCGAATCATCGCATCGATGCGCGCCAGTAATTCTTCCACGTGAAAAGGCTTACCCAGATAATCGTCGGCACCGGCACGTAGTCCATCGACCCGCTCATTCCAGGCATCCCGTGCAGTGAGCACAATCACCGGCACCGTATTTTTTTGCTGACGCCAATCAGCCAGCACATCAAGACCCGCTTTTTTAGGCAGACCCAGGTCGAGAATCACCGCGTCGTAATCCACTTCATTACCCATAAATTCTCCGTCAATGCCGTCATGCGCCACGTCCACGACAAAACCCGCCCGTGACAAATCAGCCTTGAGTCCTTCTGCCAAAGTGACATCATCTTCAACTAACAACAATCGCACGAACGTCCCCTTTCATCTTTTCCCTGCCTTATTCCTGCTCACGCTTAATCAGCTCACCTGATGCCGCATCAAAATACAATTCCCAGACTTCACCGTCGGCATCTAACAACTCAACTTCGTAGACATGGCGTCCATCTTCATTTTTGAACTCGACTTCGATCACCCGCCCCGGGTGCTCGACTTGTGCCTTTTTGATGATTTTCTGCAGCGGTAGAATCTCACCCGCTTCTTTCAAACGACGCGCCTGTTCGTGGTCTTCATCGGCTGAAACAAAAACCGGCAATAGACTTAACAACAAAAAGAGCATTACACCTTGCATTTAATCATCCCAACTCCGAAACCCCGGCACTTTCACCTGGTGTTCATTATAAGAACCCTGCGCTGCCTGCGTGTGGCAAAGATCGCAATTACTGAATGAACGCACCTTAGCATTCGCTTTCACCATGCGCGATGGCAATTCGTGATGCTTGCGTTTGAAATAGCGCGTCCTGCTGATGCGCAGCGGTACGTCACTTTTACGCAGTGAACGAGAAATGCCTCGTGACCGTTTGTAGTTAGACGTATCCGCCGCATTACTAGTAAGATAATCTGTAATCTTTTGTGCATCAGTAGCGTCCAGCTCTGCATTCTCACCAAAGTGATCCTCCAAACCACCCATTAAGCGCTGCCAGGAACGGGCAGGCAGCAGACCGGGCTGATAAGGAAAATGACAGGAACCGCACTCTTCTTTGTAGGCGGCATTTTTCACAGGTGCCACATCGAGCCGAGACCGACTCCATAGACTCACGCCCTTATGTTCATCGTCATCACTGAACACCAGGCTGCTGGCCACCAACAAACCGAGCACAATCACTACACCATTCATTAATACCCATGTCTTCGTTTTCATCTTCGTTACCTCTCAATTTATGCGTGACTGACGTTCGCTACCGGCTTTGAATAAAGCTCAGCAAGTCACCCTTTTCCTGTGGCGTGCATTCACGCCCCCAGGTCCACTTGCAATTACGCTTGAACCACTTGCGGATTTTTTTGCCACTGGACAGACGCTCAATATTTACCGCCGGTGCTAGGGGTTTAATGGCCTTACCGGTTTTGGCGTGCTTGCCGGTCTGACGCAGATCGCGACCGTGGCAGGTGGCACAACTCCGAGTCCGGCCATCTTTGCGGTTCACCACCTTGCGTTGCCACAACTCTCCGCCCTTGCGCGCATCAAAGGGGCCAGCCCCGCTGGCACGGTAAACGGCCTGCTGCTCAGCCACCACCGTGGCCGAGCTGGCCAGTGGTGCCAAACACAACACCACGGCCAGCAAGCGATGGCGCAGGCTCATGCGGCACCTTCTTCATCAGTCGGTTTGCGCCCATCAACCATGGCCTTAACGAGATTTTCCTTATGCTGAAAGCTCGCCATCACCACACCTAACACGTGGAAAAACACCAGGGCCAGGGTGGCGTTGGCGAAGAACTCATGCACTACTTCCAGCACATCGGCCCAGAAATCACCCACCCCGGACAGGCTAGCTGCCAGCGGCCCAGCCGATTCGCCCGCACCATAGATGGCGATGCCGCTCACCGTAGTCAGCACCAGGGAGACCAGCAGCGCGATAACCATGGCGCCACCCGCCGGATTGTGGCCAAGGTAACGTTTGGGATGCGTGGTCAAAATGGATTTCAGGTAGGCCCACACCTCGCTGGGGCATTTCACAAAATCACTGAACCGCGCATGTCGGCTACCTACAAAGCCCCAGATCAACCGGAAGGCCAGCAAACCGGCGATGAGATAACCGGCATAAACGTGCAAATCCAGCAGATCATCCTCGGTGAAATAGGCGATAAAAAAGGCGCTCACCAGCGACCAGTGAATGATGCGCACCAGCGGGTCCCACACCTTAACCATCTTTTGTTCGCCCAGCCCGGCAATGTCGTGTTCAATTTCTGCAGCGTGAGTATTCATCGCAATTCTCCTGTTCATGTGTCGTTTTGCCCTTGTTGACCCACAAGCTACGCGGCCAAGCTGAAACCAAACTGAAAAGAAACACTTTTTTTCGGGAAGCGGATTGTTTATTCCACAGGAAAGGGAGAGCCAAGGACATGCGGTACAAAAGACACAATTCGCACCACGGAAGTCATAGAGAACACAGCGGAGTGGGCACAAAACCGTATATTGCACCGCCCAAGACGGCCGAATTTGACCCGGCCAAAGCCCCTGCGTTAACGTACCGGCCAACCGCAACGCACGGAAAAGACCATGGCCAAAAAGAAACAACCCAACTTTGAAACCGCACTGGAAGAACTGGAAACCCTGGTGGAACGCATGGAGGAAGGTGAATCTTCGCTGGAAGATTCCTTGAAGGATTTCGAGCGCGGCATCGAACTCACGCGCAGCTGTCAAACTGCGCTGGCCGAGGCTGAGCAAAAGGTGGAGATCCTGCTGAAAAAAGACGGCGATCCGGAAACCTTTGACGCCAAGAGCCACTAACATCTACCCCTATTCTCTTTCCCCTTTACTCTTTACTCTGCCCCAATGTCCCTGATTCCATTACTCAAAACCTACCAGGTACGCGTTGAAAAAACGCTGCAACACTGGTTGCCCGCCGCCAGCGTCAATCCCAACCCACTGCACGAGGCCATGCGCTACGCCAGTCTCGACGGCGGCAAACGGGTGCGCCCGCTGCTGGCCTACTTCACTGGGCAGATGTTGGGCACCGCGCCCGCCGCGCTGGACGGGGCTGCTTGCGCACTGGAATTGATTCACGTTTATTCGCTGATCCACGACGACCTACCCGCCATGGATGACGACGAGCTGCGTCGTGGCAAGCCCACCGCCCACATTCAGTTTGACGAAGCCACTGCGATTCTCGCCGGAGACGCCCTGCAATCCCTGGCCTTTTACATTCTCGCCCACGACCCGGCGATGCACGCCAACGCCGAACAACGACTGAAAATGATAGAAACTCTGGCACTAGCATCTGGCTCACGCGGTATGGCCGGTGGTCAGGCCATGGATCTGGCCGCCGAAGGTTTAAGTAAAACCATGACGCTCCCTGAACTGGAAAACATGCACATCCACAAAACTGGTGCGCTGATCCACGCCAGCGTCAAGCTGGGTGCCTTGAGCCAGCCCGGCATCGAAGCCGCGCAACTGGATAAGCTGGATCACTTCGCCAACTGCATGGGTCTGGCCTTCCAGATCCGCGACGACATCCTCGACGTGGAAGGCGACACCGAGACCCTGGGCAAACCGCAGGGCTCCGATCAGGCTCGCCACAAGGCCACCTATCCCGCCCTGCTGGGTATGGCCGAGGCCAAACGTCGCGCCGACGAGCTGCACGAAGAGGCTATCCATAGCCTGACTCAGTGGGGCGAAGCCGCCCAGCCGCTGCGCGATCTCGCCGGGTACATCATCCACCGACAAAGCTGATGAACGCACGACTGAACATAGACTGAAACTTAAGATAACCGTCATCCCGGCGTAGGCCGGGATCCAGAGGATTTACCGCCTATCATAAGTCCTGGATCCCGGCCTTCGCCGGGATGACGAATTACTCAATACTTCCTGATATAATCTCTCCCTTTTTTAGCGGGTACCCTACAGTCCATGTCCGAATCACCCACCTTTCCGCTGCTGGAAAGCATTAACAACCCCGACGACGTCCGTGCATTGGACGCAAACCAGCTTGAAACGCTGGCGGATGAGCTGCGCGCCTTTCTGATTCAGACCGTGAGCCAAACCGGTGGGCACCTCGCTTCTGGCTTGGGCACGGTGGAACTCACCGTGGCCTTGCATCACGTCTTCAACACACCCATGGATAAACTGGTATGGGATGTCGGTCACCAAAGTTACCCTCACAAAATTCTCACCGGTCGTCGAGAACAGATGCACAGCCTGCGCCAGCAGGACGGCCTTGCAGGATTCCCAAAACGCAGCGAAAGCCCCTACGATACATTTGGTGTCGGGCATTCCAGCACCTCCATCAGCGCCGCACTGGGTATGGCCATTGCGGCGCAACAATCCGATGATGAAGCCGAAGTGGCCAAGAAAGTCGTGGCGATCATCGGTGATGGCGCCATGACTGCCGGCATGGCCTTCGAAGCACTGAACCACGCCGGTTCGCTGGACGCCAACCTGCTGGTGATCCTCAACGACAACGACATGTCCATCTCGCCCAACGTGGGTGGTCTGTCTAATTACCTAGCGCGCATTCTTTCCGGCAAGCTGTACCTCACCGCAAAAGCGGGCTCGAAAAAAGTGCTGTCGCAAATCCCCAACATGTGGGAACTGGCCAAGCGCGTCGAAGAGCATGCCAAAGGCATGGTGATTCCTGGCACCTTATTCGAGGAATTGGGTTTCAACTACATCGGCCCCATCGATGGCCATGACATGGATACCCTGGTGAAAACCCTGCAAAACCTGAAGTCACTCAAAGGACCGCAGTTTTTGCACATCGTCACCAAAAAAGGCAAAGGCTTCACCCCAGCGGAGGAAAATCCCTGCGCCTTCCACGGCGTCGGCAGTTACGACCCGGACACTGGCGAAGCCCTTTCCTCGGGTAATAAAGACACCAGCCCCACGTACACCCAGGTGTTTGGTCAATGGCTCTGCGATCAGGCCGCGCAGGACAGCAAACTCATGGGCATCACTCCCGCCATGCGCGAGGGCTCGGGCATGGTTGAATTTTCCGAGCAATTCCCAGAACAATATTTTGATGTGGGCATCGCCGAACAACACGCGGTGACTCTGGCGGCGGGCATGGCCTGCGAGGGTCTCAAGCCGGTAGTGGCGATCTATTCCACCTTCCTGCAGCGCGCCTACGATCAGCTGATTCATGATGTCGCCATCCAAAACCTACCGGTGATGTTTGCTATTGACCGTGCCGGGCTGGTGGGCGCTGATGGCCCCACCCACGCGGGCAGCTTCGATCTTAGTTACCTGCGCTGCATCCCCAATATGGTGGTCATGGCTCCAGCGGACGAAGCGGAGTGCCGCCAAATGCTCAGCACCGGCTACCAGCACCAGGGTCCCAGCGCAGTGCGTTACCCCCGGGGCTTTGGCCCCGGCGTACAACCGGCCAGCGATTTTGAAACCCTGCCACTGGGAAAAGCGGATGTGAGGCTCAGCGGTAACCGCGTCGCCATTCTCGCCTTTGGCAGCATGCTGAGCCCAGCAATCACAGCCGGTGAAGCACTGGGTGCCACAGTGGTGAATATGCGTTTTGTGAAACCGCTGGATGAAAACCTGATTCTGCAAATGGCTGAACAACACGAGCTGATTGTGACCGTGGAAGAAAATGCCGTGGCCGGCGGTGCGGGCAGCGGCATCAACGAATGCCTGGCCGCACACGGTGTGGCTCTGCCCGTGCACAACCTGGGGCTGCCGGATCGTTTTGTGGGCCATGGCGAACATGGTGCGCTGCTCAGCCAATGTGGGTTGGATGCCGCAGGTATTGAACGCACTATTAGCGATTTGCTAAGTCAACGTGGCGCTCAGACTCGTGTTGCCAAATAAGCTCTAATACCTTACTATTTTACTCAACTTATTACCCCTCACTCACTCACCATCCCAACGACCCCATGCCAGCGAAGTACACCCTCAAAGTTGTCAGCGATTTTGCATCCGCACACACCCTCCGCGATTACCCCGGAGCTTGCTCACGCATGCACGGGCATAACTGGAAAGTGGAGGCCGAGGTGGAAGCCAGCCAGTTAGATGATGTCGGGATGGCTATCGATTTTAAGACCATTCGCCAACAGGTGCGTGAGCTGACCGACGTTCTCGATCATCGTTATCTCAATGAGATCAAACCCTTTGACAAAATCAATCCCACAGCAGAAAACATCGCTGCGTTTATTTTTCAAGGATTGTCGGAAGCCCTCAATAATGACTATATCCGCGTCAAAGCGCTCACCCTTTGGGAAACCGAACGCGCCTGTGTCCGTTATACGGACAGTGGCTAGGGACGAGTAACTAGTATCTAGGAGCGGTTTTTTCCTAGCCCCTCGATACTTAAATGAAAAAGGAACCCATGTGACTACAACCACAACCACAACCACCAACACCATCGCCGATGTCCAAAACTCGGAAGATACCCGCCACCTGGCCATTAACAAGGTGGGCATTAAAGATATTCGCCATCCCGTGCGCATTCGGGATCGTACCGGTGGCGATCAACACACCATCGCCAACTTCAACATGTACGTGAACCTGCCGCATAATTTTAAGGGTACGCACATGTCACGATTCGTAGAAATTCTGAACCAGCATGAGCGAGAAATTTCCGTGCAGTCTTTCAAAGACATGCTGGCAGAAATGACCGAGCGTTTAGAGGCAGAGTCTGGCCACATCGAAATGAGTTTTCCCTATTTCGTCAACAAGACAGCGCCGGTATCCGGCGTGCAAAGTCTGTTGGATTACGATGTCACCTTCATCGGTGCCAGCAGTAACGGCCAGCACGAAACGACGCTAAAAGTACTAGTGCCTGTCACTAGCTTATGCCCCTGCTCCAAAAAGATTTCAGACCGCGGCGCACACAACCAACGTTCGCATGTCACCGTGACCATTAAAACCAATGAGTTTGTGTGGATCGAAGACATTATCGATGCCGTGGAAAAGATCGCTTCATGCGAACTTTATGGCCTGTTAAAACGTCCAGATGAAAAGTTTGTCACCGAACGCGCTTACGACAACCCCAAGTTCGTGGAAGACATGGTGCGCGATATTGCTACTGCCATGAATCAAGACAAGCGCATTAGCGCCTACATCGTGGAATCAGAAAATTTTGAATCCATTCACAATCACTCGGCTTATGCGTTGATTGAGAAAAATATGACCGTATGATTCGACCCTTTTGTTTTCCTTAGGGGTTCTTATGGAGAGTAACATTAACTATCGTGCTATTAGGTATTACGTGCGAATAGGCGTTGGTACCGCCATGCTTGGAATTGTTTCACCAGATATCTTTGGTTTTTCTAAAAGCTTTGGAAATGCACTCTTTATTGGTGGATTTGTAATATTAGCCATAGGTATATTTAAGGCGATTATGTCTAAATCATCTTAGTAAGAAATAATTCTGACCATAAATAACGGATTAAGGGACCACCAGACAAAGGGGGCAGCGTGAACCTCCCTCAGTCTTACCGCCCGCTAATTTGCACAATTTGCAGCGCCCACTAAAACTTCTTCCTCAAACGCATGATATTACTATCCCGCCGAATCTCCAGTTGTCCGAGAAAAGACATGCCCAGCAGAGTCTGCACGGGGAAGCCGCTGTCAATCACCACCGCAGGCACATTGTGCTGCGTGATACCACCGACAGTGACCTTGTCCAAGGTCACCCGATAGGCTTTGCTCACTCCTGAAGCCGTACCCACAAAAGTAGGCTGACCATTCACCCGGAAATCAATGGCCAACCGTTTGGCTTGTTGCGCATTCATGGCAACCGTCGACGCACCGGTATCCACCAGAAATGAAACTGGCAAACCATTAATACTGCCAACGGTGGCGTACATGCCATTGTTGTTTTTGGAAATAACGACTTCGGTTGACTTACGCGCTTTGAAGCGACCCGTCACTGAAGTATGATCACCCAAGCGTAAAATACGATGCTCACCATCAACCTCCACTTTGACCTGGCCTGCTCCAATGCCCAACAATCGTACGCCTTGTCGTGCTGAACCTTTAACAGACATCACTTGTCGTTGGCCATCAACTAGCAATAAGGCCTTGTTACCCAAAATGCCTTGCAACACAACCTGACGTGCCAATGCCCGTTGATCCTCCTGCTCTTCCGCACACACAGTGGTAAAGGCTGATAGAATACTCAGCAACAACACGCTCACTACTTGAATCACCCAACCAGGTTCTTTATTGATCATGAAACCCATCCGCATCTTTCGCCACATTGCCTGTGAAGGTCCCGGTTACTTTGGCACCTTTTTGGAAAACTATAACATTCCTGTTGAACTGGTGTGTATTGATGCTGGCGAAATGCCACCGCCACAAATCGATGATGTCAGCGCCCTGGTTTTTATGGGAGGCCCGATGAGCGCCAATGATAGTGCTGAGTGGATTCGGCAGGAACTTGCGCTCATTCAAAAGGCCGTCGCGGTCAACTTGCCGGTGCTCGGTCACTGTCTGGGAGGACAACTGATTAGCAAGGCATTAGGCGGAAAGATCACGGCAAATCCAGTGAAAGAAATTGGCTGGTTGCCCGTACAAAAAATTCCAGGCTTATTTGCCGATGACTGGTTGTCAAATATCACAGATGACCCCGTGTTATTTCACTGGCACGGCGAAACCTTTTCGATTCCCGAAAATGCAACAGCTATCCTGCGCAGTGAGCACTGTGAGCACCAGGGATTTGTGCGCGGAAATACACTGGCATTGCAATGCCATGTAGAAATGACTGAAGCCATGGTGTGCGAATGGGCTGAACTTTACAAGGATGAACTCGTTGCCCCTTCAGCGACGGTACAAAGCCAAAAAGAGATCACAGAAAATGTCGAGCGGAAGGTCAAACAACTACAGAACGTAGCTGATGGACTTTATCGGCGTTGGTTACAACCCCTACTTACCTAAGCCAATAAAGAAAGTTTCTCAGGATTCGTCTAAACGACTGCGAGCAAGTGCCTGGACACTTTGGGCACTGACTGGCGCACTGACGCGAATCGCTTGTACCGTTACCTTGCTGCTTGAAGACTAAGTCGCCGCTTGAGTAGACATGGTGATCACCACACCAAATATCACCACCAGCATCAATATCAACATCGGATCTAACTTCACTAAAAATTTCATTTCCTGACCCCAATTTACTATTTCTAGCCAGTCAGCACTCGCATATATTAAAGCCGCTGGCTCTGCGTGATTCACTTATCATGAGTATCGTACCCAGATACTCAGTGCATAGTGATTAAGCTCACAATGCTTTTGTGAACTGCATCACATTTCCTTCGGAAACTATCGGCAAGCCGAAATATTTCTTGAAACATTTCACTCTGGCGCCAGCACAAATCCGCGCGAGATCTCCTGCCAGACATCGGCTTGCCATTGTAGCTCTGCTACCAGCAAGGGTCGGTTTTGCTGTCTAAAGTACTTTTCACAATGGGCGGCCAGGCCCACCTCATCCAGTAGTATCGTTTCATTCCGCTTTTCTCGAACCGGTGATAACCATCGGGATTTGGCTAAAACAAGCCAGCGCGCATCCGAGGCGGCCCCAGGTATAGACCGTTCTCTCCAATGGAACCACCACCCCTTGTTATGCCTCGGAGAAAGCCTGCAGGGTAGTACAGCATTATCGCTCGCAGGATGCGGCGAAAATGTACCGTCCTCCGCAAGCGGGTAAAACAGGTAGCCTTTGATAAAACCGGCAGGTTGGACTGCCTCAGCACCTCTGCCCAACAAACATGCTTTTGCTTCGGCAAGCTCAGACAATTTGAGTTGATGCTGAAACAACCGCGCCAATTTAATATCGAGGCGATCCTGATCGCCGGGACCAATCCAGTAAGGCTCTCCCTGATCATTTATTTTCTGCAAATAAAATTTTACTGTGGCTTCCCATTGTTGTATAGACGGTGTTTCATCCATCTGGAATAAAAAGTCAAATTCGCCCAGGGTACGCTTACCGCCAGTTTTTCGTGCCTGAAAAACAGGGATGTTATGCCCCAGCTGTTGTACCTGCAAAATATTCTGTAACCAATACCGCAGCAGCCATTCAAAATAAATTCCGAGACGGTGGCTTTTACTTTTCGATAATAAAGCTAATAAAGGTGCAGGGTTCTCATCCAATGCGCTGAGGTGATCCTGGTGTGATGCGTAAAATTGATGACAAATTTCATCCGATACCAGCGCCTGACCTACGGGAGGAGTTTTCAGCAAGCCGGGGCTGACCATCACCCAGGCGAGGTCGCGCACAACAGGATGTGTGTACGGTATTCGAACCGCATCATTCAAAGGTAGAGCTTTCATACTTTAGGCAACTTAATGGCCAACATTAAATCCATCACATTGGTGCCGGTTGGTCCTGTAGAAATAATATCATTACTGGCCTGTAAAAATTCTCCAGCATTAGCTTCAGTTAATGCCTGCTGCGCATCAAGCCCAGCTTTTGATCCCCTCTCAACAGTAAAGCCATCCACTAAGGCACCGGCATCCTGTGTCGGTCCGTCACTGCCATCCGTAGCTGCCGCTAGAAAATAATGCTGATGACGTCCTGATAATTCTATTGCTGCGGACAGTGCCAGTTGTTGATTTCGGCCCCCACGACCAGGGCTGTCTGGCAATTTTACCGTGGTTTCACCGCCCCAAATATGTAAAGTAAAGTCACCGTCACACAACTCTCGCGCCAATTGTTGTCCGACAAGCTGTGCATCATCGCTGACAAATTCCGAACACAAACTAACTTCATAACCCAAAGACAGAGCCTCTTCTGTTGCCGCATGCACGGCATCTTTCAATGTAGCGATGACAGCAATATCAACTGTCTGAAAACAGACGTCTTGTGGCAAAGGAGCAGGCGGTGCCTTAGCTAAGGCTTTAATCCATTCCGGTATCACAGGAAGTCGAGTTTCATCGCCCGTCGACGGACTCAAAAAACCTGAGCCAATAGTTTGTGGCAAATTATCCGGTACATCAGAAATCATCAGGCATTTTATCTGTTGGCCCATGAATCGTTGCGCCAAACGCCCACCTTTAATACAAGACAATGATTTCCGCACACGATTCATCGCTCTAATATCCCAACCACTGCCCAGCAACCATTCGTTAAGCTTTTGTAAATCTTCGAGATGCAGCCCTTCCGGTAATACCTCAACCAGCGAAGATGCGCCACCGGAAATTAAAAATAGAAAATCATTGTCCGCCGGCTGCTCTGCAATAAAAGACAATAATCTTTGACCCGCTAGCAAACTGCGGCTATCCGGCACCGGGTGCGCAGACTCCAGGCATTCTATGTTGTTTTTCTCCTGCAGCCGCTCATCACAATGCCCTTCTTTGGTGATCAACAAACCCGCGTGAATTCTACCTCCCAAGCTTTCGACTGCGCCCAGCATCATGCTCGACGCCGCTTTGCCGATGGCTATCACCGTTACTGATCTTGTCGACTCATATCCGGCCAGTGCCTGTTGTATGCATGATTCCCCCTGCACCGAAGCCAGCGCAGCCTGATATATTTGCAAAAGATGCTTGCGCACTACGCTCATTTTTTAGCCTACTTCATTTTAAAAATACTGCCTTGCTGAGCAATGAAGGGGCGAGTATCCTGACTCGCACATACACTCAACCAACAAAGCTAATTCTGCCATGCACTGCGAAAAATGTGGATTCGATAACCCCCAGGGAATGCGGTTTTGTGGCCAGTGTGCCACACCATTGAATCTCACCTGTCCCAGCTGCGGATTTAACAACCCCTTTGATTTTGAATATTGCGGACAATGCGCCACCAGCCTGATCAAAACACAAAACACTAACGTCCCTCCGGAGCCACCGATCACTGCGTCCAAACAGCAAAATGCTGAACGCCGCCAGCTCACCGTGCTGTTCTGCGACATCGTCGGTTCGTCTGCACTTTCCGAACGCATTGACCCGGAAGAACTGCGCGACATCATGCGCGACTACCGCAATGCCTGCAATGATATTGTCAGTCATTATGAAGGCTATGTCGCACAATACCTTGGCGACGGTATCCTGGTCTATTTTGGTTATCCTCATGCACATGAGGATGATGCACAGCGTGCTACTTTCGCTGCACTGGAAATCATCAAGCGCATTCCTGAACATGTTTATCACCTGCAGCAAGGTGACGACGTGAAACTCTCTCTGCGCATCGGCATTCATACTGGCCTAGTGGTGGTGGGTGAAATTGGCGGTGGCGACAAGCGCTCCATGGCACTGGGAGAAACGCCCAATATTGCAGCCCGCGTTCAAGAGTTCGCTGTCGACAACACCATCGTCATCAGTGGTAACACACATCAACTGCTGAGCGAGCGTTTTGAATGCCACACACTGGGCGCGCACAACCTAAAAGGTTTCTCTCATCCCTTTGATCTTTTCCAAGTGCAACAAGTCCGCGGCAATAAAAACAGATCAACACACACAAACCGTCCTGCTCACGCCGCACTGATTGGACGTGAGCAGGAAACCAACCTTATTGTCGAGCGGCTCAATCAGGCGCGTAAAGGTGTCGGACAAATAGTGTTACTCAGCGGTGAACCCGGACTCGGCAAAACGCGCATGGTGCAAATGGTGTGTGAAAAAATCGATAAAGAAAGCTGCTTGTTTTTGGACTGCTACGGTGCAGCCTATTACAAAAATAGTTTTCTCTACCCCATTATGGACATGGTTCGTCGCATCCTCGGCTTATCCGAGGAAAGTGACCCACAAAAACAGATCGCCATTATCGAACAAACAGTTTCGACGCTGGGAATGGATGCCAGCATATCAACACCAATCTTGATTGACCTACTTTCACTTCAAACACCTAAAAACAGCAGCACCGATAACGCGAGCTCCACCCCACAACAAAAGAAACAACAAACTTTCGATGTACTCATCAACCTATTACAAGCCATTGCTCAGCGTCGGTTTACCCTATTAGTAGTTGAAGATTTGCAGTGGATTGACCCTTCCACCATCGAGCTACTATCGCTGCTTGTAAACCAACCGGGAATGACGAATATTTTCGCACTACTCACCTTCCGTAGCGATTTCAGCCCCCCCTGGAAGAACCATGCAAGCCTGACACAGATTACCCTCAACCGCCTTACTCAGAAACAATCGGGAAGCATGATTAAACAACTGTGTCTGGGGAAAATGCTACCGCTCGAAGTCTTTACCGAGATCATCAACAAAACCGATGGCATCCCCTTCTTCGTTGAAGAACTCACCAATGCCGTACTGCGTTCATCATTGTTAATTGAAAAAGAAGAACACTTTGAACTCAGTACGAATATGTCACAGCTGGGCATCCCCAGCACATTACAAGACTCACTCATGTCTCGCATTGATGATCTCGGCGATGACAAAGAACTTGCCCAATTAAGCTCTACCTTAGGGCGTGAATTTACCTACGAGCTATTGCATGCTGCTGCCTTGTTAAGTGAAGCCAACCTTCGATCCAGCATGGGCAGACTGATTGACGCAGAATTATTTGTGCAAAACGGCCAACCCCCAAAAGCAAATTATCGATTCCAGCATGCCCTGGTGCGGGAAGCAGCCTATCAATCCTTACTAAAACGAACACGCCAAAAATATCATCAACGTATTTCTTTACTTATCAAAGAAAAATTTCCACAAATCAAAGCCGACAATCCAGAAATCCTCGCTCATCACTTCACTGAAGCCGGAAACTA
This sequence comes from uncultured Ectothiorhodospiraceae bacterium, assembly GCA_964645165.1. Lineage (GTDB taxonomy): Bacteria > Pseudomonadota > Gammaproteobacteria > SZUA-152 > SZUA-152 > SZUA-152. Next base: position 11,950 of record CAZXZI010000014.1, on the reverse strand, counting down.
CGAAGACGCTTTACACTATTGGTTATCGGCAGGCCGTTACGCCATTCAACGCTCTGCGAATGTTGAAGCAGTCGCCCATCTCAAGCAAGGGCTTGCACTGATTAAGCAATTGCCAAATTCCCCACAACTCAATATGCGTGAGCTCTCCTTACAAACGACCCTGGGGCTGGCCACCATGATGAGCAAGGGTTATGCCGCACCGGAAGCAGAAAAGGCCTACAGTCGTGCCTACAGCTTGTGTCGAAACATCGCAGATAAAAACACCGTATTTCCGGTACTATGTGGCCTATGGGAATTTTACATCGTCCGCGCAGAACTCGATGAGGCACATAAACTCGCCAAGGAATTACAGCAATCTGCTACGCAAGCCAATACGCCAGAATTTTCTTTGGAAGCAAAGCGCACCCTTGGCATCACGCTTTTTTGGAAGGGGCAGTTTAAAGAAGCCTTACAGAATCTTGAGGTGCACATTGAATCACCCGATGGGCATATTCCCTTGCAATCCTCTCTGGTAGCGTACAGTCAGGATGCTCGAGTAGCCTCTCTTGCCAATGCCGCCTGTGTTTTATGGTTGCTCGGGAAAACAGACCAGGCGCTCGAACGCGGCCAGGCAGCATTGGAACTGGCCAAGCGACTGCTGCATCCCTTCAGCCAGGCATATGCCTTACATTTCATGGGAACTTTATCGCAATTGTGTGGAGATTACGAAGCCACCTTCCGCTACGCGGATGCGCAAATTGCACTAAGCGAGACCTATGGTTTTTCTTTCTGGGTAGCAACGGGTCAAATGTTAAAAGCTTGGGCGGAATCCACGGAGCAGTCGGACGATGCTATTTGCAAACGATTCCAGCAAGCTCTCCATGCCTATGAGAAATCCGGCAATCGACTTGCCCGCTCGTATTTCCAAGCCATACTCGCCGAACTTTTACAAAAGGCGGGACAACACGACAAAGCCCGTCAAACCATTGAATCCGCGCTACGTGAAACTGCATTCACCGGCGAAGGTTTTTTTACTGCAGAACTGCTACGCATCCGTGGTGAACTTGCCAATACCTGCAACGCAGACAACCAGGCGCTCGCAAATCAATACTTGAATGAATCTCTCGCCACTGCCAAGCAGCAAGGTGCCAGCGCTCTTGTTGCTCGCACAAAAGACAGCATTGCCAAGCTGACACGCAGCTCCGCAGCATCAGAATCTACGCATAAAACAGCATAAATCCTTTCCATTTCCGTCATCTAAAGCTGGCTTCACATGCATCGCGCAGACGGGCACAGCATTGACTCCCCGCGTCAATAAATCCGACCAAATGTAGTCACATCAACAATAGCGCCCCTATCTTATTGATACTTTTGGTAAATCATTTTTACCTTTTGCGCAGCCCCCCTATAAAAAATCACAATTGCTCATATTTATCCGCACCTTATTGTACTCAACCACAAAAACTTAAAGTGCCGCTTGCATTGGACGATAAGCAATGATAGTAGGAGCGGATTTATCACTCCGTACAAACTCACCGGATTAATCGCGCAACCGCATTAATCCTGGAATATAGGCATGGGTGATGCGTAACAGTCAGAAAAAAACAGTTCACCGAATTTCCGCTCGCCCACGGGCAATTAAATACTTTACCTGCTTGGGAATATGTTTTCTTGTAAGCAACGTTGCCACTGCATCTGTCAATCAACTCCCCATTCCGAGCACACAACAACAGACCAGCATCCGTTCCTTTAATGAGACCACACAACTGGCTGAATCCTTATGGGCTGACTTAACAACGCGTTTCATCGCCGATTACGAAAAAGGCGAATATCAACAAGCACTTTCTGATGCGCAACGTGCTTATAATATTGCCAACAAGAACTTTGGTCTCAACGATGTTAATACCGCAGACACCCTGTTGAAGCTCGGCATCATTAACCAAACCATGGGCAATCTTAATGAGGCTGAAGATTATTTGTTGGGTTCTCTGGTTGTTCTTGAAGACCAGCTCAGCCCTGACCATTCCGATGTCGCCGTAGTAATGACAAACCTTGGCAATGTCTATTTTGAGCTACAACGACCGGAAGAATCTGAAAAATATCATAAACAAGCCCTGCAAATTCGCAAAAATGCTTTTGGTGAAAACGATCCCACCGTTGCTCAATCGACTTATAACTTGGCCGTACTTTATGAAAATCAACAAAAATATGAACAAGCCGCAGATCTGTATCGGCAGGCCATTAGTTCATGGTCACAAAGCCTGGGGCCTACGCATCCTTACGTGGGAAACGCACTCAATAACTTAGGAAATATTTATAATATCCAGGGAAAGCATAAAAAGGCAGCCGACGTATTAAAACGCACCGTCGCCTTTAAGAAATCAGTTTTTGGAGATCAGCACGAAGAAGTGGCGCAAACCCTTATCAATCTCGGCACAAACTATCTTGAGTTGGGACAATACAGTCCAGCTAGTAGCGCTTACGAAGAGGCGTTAGATATTGCACAACATGTCCTGCCGTCATCCGATCCGCAGCTGGCTTTACTGATGTACACGCTTGCCAATATTTATCACACACAGGCGCGCATCGAAGAAAAGAAAGAAGAGGATCAAACACCCTTTAACATTGATGCAGTGAGCATCAGTAACACAGAGGCAGACGAAGAATCCATAGCGCTGACAACGACCGTACAACATAAAACCTCGCTTTTTGAACAAGCCTTGCCACTTTACGAAAAAGCCGCTGAAATACTCGATAGCGACACTAAAAGTGATACCCAGTCTGCATTAGACGTAGTGTTAACGGAGCTTGCCATGCTCTACAAAGAAATTGGCAACACCGATATGGCGCAAGCAACGGAGTCTCGCATCGCTACACATTAATGCTAAATTCCGCTACGCTGGACAGGTCGTTAAGGAGTTTTGCGGGTGATGCATGTTCGAGTTAAGAGTAACTTCCTGCACAGAACTATCACACGCCGAACCTTTGTGGCGGCGTGCACCTACGCGTGATGAAAGTGGCCAGCGGCTGAGCGACTTCATGATGCTCATTCCTAAACTGGGTCGCTGCCCACAACAACACATCAAGCAAACACTGGATAACTTGCAGGCAGCTATGAATGACTACCAGCAAGCCATTGTATTTGTCGACCTAAATCTAAAGCTCAACGTATTATGGGTAAGCGTTAAGCCAATACCAGGCATTTGTCTTGAATTACCAGCTGCGATTAAATCCCGTGTGCCAGAAGCCTTGCTGATTGGCCAACCGCCTCAGGCTGCTCAATAAACCGCTTACTTCAGACCACGCGCCAGATCCGCCTGAACATCGTCAATTGCTTCCAGACCGACTGCCACGCGCACCAAACCATCACTAATCCCTGCGTCGGCACGCGCCTCGGGATCGACGCGGCCATGAGTCGTTGTCGCAGGATGGGTAATCGTGGTTTTGGTATCTCCCAGATTTGCCGTGATGGACAACAAACGCGTGTTATCGATAAGCTTCCAAGCGGCTTTCTGCCCACCTTTCACTTCAAAAGATAACACCCCACTGAATCCACTTTGTTGACGCGCAGCCAACGCATGTTGCGGATGTGATTTCAGGCCCGGGTAATTCACCAGCGCGATGGCTGGCTGTTGCTCTAGCCACTCGGCCAACAACTGTGCATTACGACTATGCGCTTCCATGCGAATACGCAAGGTCTCCAATCCCTTCAAAAAAACCCAGGCATTGAATGGGCTCATGTTAGTACCGCCAGTGCGTACCACACCAAAAATATCCCCACCAACGCATTCCTCGGTGCCGACAATGGCGCCCCCAATACAACGACCTTGGCCGTCAATGTACTTGGTAGCGGAGTGAATAATAATGTCCGCACCGAACTCCAACGGACGCTGCAACGCCGGGGTACAAAAAGCATTATCCACCACCAACTGACAGCCGTGAGCATGGGCCAGATCTGCCAGCGCCTGAATGTCTGCAATTTCTGTCACCGGGTTTGACGGTGTTTCCAGAAACAAGATCTTGGTTTCGGGACGAATCGCCGCCTCCCATGCGGCCAAATCCGTCAACGGCACGAAAGTTGTTTCCACACCAAACTTGGCGATGATGTTATTAAACAGCACCACGGTAGAACCAAAAATCGCACGGGATGAAACAATGTGATCGCCCGTTTTTAACAGGCCCAGACATGTTGTTAATATTGCGCCCATGCCGGAAGCTGTAGCCACACAGCGCTCACCACCTTCCAATGCTGCGAGACGTTTTTCAAAAGTGCGCACCGTGGGATTGGTAAAGCGCGAGTAGATATTACCCGGCTCTTCTCCCGAAAAACGTGCTGCTGCCTGCGCTGCACTATTGTAGACATAACTGGAAGTGGTGAAAATCGCCTCGCCTTGCTCACCTTCATTGGTACGCTCGTGACCGGCGCGCACCGCTAGCGTGTCAAATCCGTATTGGTCATCGTGATCCTGTGACATGATCTTTCCTCTCACTTTCAAAAAAGTTTGTCGTCCATCTTCAGGCATAAAAAAACCTGCTCAGCCATCGCCAAAGCAGGTCATTGAATTCATTGCCTCGCTTTAGCCGTATTTATTTTGCGCCCGCAAGCTGATCTCAAATCGGCGCCTACCTAGAGGAAGATTAGTAAACCCAGCCCATCCCGTCAAACTTTTCTTCCTTTTCCCTTTGCTCTTTTCTCTGCCGCTAAGCCGTATTATGTAATTCGATCACCGCATTATCCCCATCAGACGAGGATCGAGCACCATCGTTGCGCTTACCTTCAATGAAATCCAGATAATCCTGTGTCACATCACCCGTGACATATTCACCATCAAACACCGAGGTATCAAAATGCTCCACCTTGGAGTTGCCGTGTCGGGTGGCTTCAATCAAGTCCACAAGATCCTGATACACCAGCCAGTCCGCGCCAATGATTTCGGCAATTTGTTTGTCATCCTTGCCATGCCCCACTAGCTCTTTCACCGATGGCATATCAATACCGTACACATTGGGGAAACGCACCGGCGGTGCTGCCGAGGCAAAATAGACTTTGTTGGCACCAGCCTCGCGCGCCATTTGGATAATCTGTTTTGAGGTAGTACCGCGCACAATAGAGTCATCCACCAGCAATACGTTTTTGCCTTTGAATTCCAGGTCAATGGCATTGAGCTTTTGGCGCACGGATTTTTTCCGTTGGGTTTGCCCCGGCATAATAAACGTGCGACCAATGTAGCGGTTTTTGATAAAGCCTTCGCGATACAGGGCACCCAATTGATAAGACAACTGTAGCGCTGAAGTACGACTGGTATCAGGAATTGGGATAACCACATCGATGTCATGCTTGGGATAGACCTGCAGAATCTTTTTCGCCAGCGCCTCACCCATGCGCAAACGCGCCTGATAAACCGAGATACCATCGATAATGGAATCCGGCCGGGCAAAATACACATGCTCAAAAATACAGGGAGACATATCCGGTTTGTCCGCACATTGGCGCGTGCTGAGTTTTCCGTTAATGTCGATAAACACCGCTTCGCCCGGCGCGATATCGCGAATCAAATCAAAACCGAGGGAATCAATGGCAACGCTCTCCGAGGCAATCACATACTCATCACCCTTCGGCATTTCACGCTTGCCAAACACCACGGGGCGAATGCCGTGCGGGTCACGGAAACCGACGATACCGTAACCGGTTATCATCACCACCACCGCATAGGCGCCCTTGCAACGACGGTGCACGGCAGCTACAGCTTCGAACACATCGTTAGCATCGAGCGTTAATTTGCCTTCGTTTTGCAGCTCGTGGGCGAACACGTTGAGTAACACTTCGGAATCAGAATCGGTGTTGATGTGCCGACGATCAGCGCGGAACAGATCACGTTTGAGTTCTGCGGCATTAGTGAGGTTGCCGTTGTGCGCCAGAGAAATACCAAAAGGAGAATTCACATAAAACGGCTGCGCCTCGGCCGAGGAAAAACAGCCCGCCGTGGGATAGCGCACATGACCAATGCCCATGTTGCCCTGCAGGCCGAGCATGTGCCGGGTGCGGAACACATCACGCACCAGGCCATTGTCTTTGCGCAGATACAGCCGACGTTTGTCACAGGTGACGATACCCGCCGCATCTTGTCCACGGTGTTGCAAAACGGTTAAACCATCGTACAAATTCTGATTAACGTTTTCCGTTCCAACAATGCCGATTATGCCGCACATGCAAAAGCCCTCATTAAAACTTTAGATACTTGGATGCTGATCCACCCATTAGCGAAGGATAGCACCACCGGTTAACTCAGGCGCTACGGTATAGCGTAACCACAGCGCTAATTTTTGGAACACATCAATCAGTGCCGACTGCTGCCACCAGGGATCCTGTGGCATCGTCGTCATGCCCGCCAGCAACACCAGTACCGACACCAGCACCACGCCGCGCGCGATACCAAAAATCATCCCGATCATGCGGTCGGTACCGCTTAGCCCCGTCTTGCTCACCAAGCTTCCGGCCAGGCGATTGATCAACGCGGTAATCACCAGCGTCACCACAAACAGGATCGTGAACGACACCACCACGCGTACCGAGGGGGCGGAAATCCCGGTCAACAATAAATCTGCAAATTCCTTGGCAAAGGTCAACGCCACCCAAAAGGCCGCCAGCCAACCCAGCAACGCCAACGCCTCGCGCACAAAGCCTCGCAGCAAACTGAACAGCGCGGAAACGGCAATGATGCCTGGAATAACTATATCGACCCAAATCATGATTGCGTTAAATCAGTCACTTTAAGGATAAGTCTGCACCAATCCTTTCAGACCAGCCTCTTTCGCCAATCTCTGCCCCAGAGTAGCCGCAGCAGACTTGGTTAGCTCCGGCCCCACGCGTACACGGTACACGCGCCCGGACTTCCCACGGATGGATTCCATAAAACTGGCGTAGCCCTGTTGACGTAATTTGTCGCGCAAAGCCTGGGCATTTTTGCGTGCCGCAAAGCTGCCCACCTGCACCACCCAGGCATTAACCTGTCCGCTGGTATGTTTCCGCGGAACCGCTTTTGCCACCGGCGACGACTTGGGGCTTACGGCAGGTTTAGGTTTAACTTTTGCAGTCGGCTTAACGGTCAACGAAGGTTCAGCCGGCGTATTGCTCGTGACACTTTTCGCCGGAGCAGGACTGTCAACTGAATCATCACCACCCAGCGGTACCGGCGGCGCATCCGCTACCGGGGGCGCCTTGGGAGCAACCGGCACCGGCGGAAAACGAAAGTCCGGTTCAACAGGAATATTACTGCCGTGGATACCACCGCCGAGGTTACCCTCGCCCGGCAACAGCATTGGGACAAAAATCACCGCCAAGGCAACCAGCACTACCGCACCTACTAATCGCTGCTTGAGTTGAATATTCACAAAAGGCCTCGGTACCAGATCAGGCGTGATTATACTGTCTCGGCTAGCACCACCGCCACTGTATAAAACGAGCCGGTGACCACAATACGATCCTGCGCGTCACTGCTTGCCAATGCTGCCTGATAGGCAGTGTTCACATCATCAAATATTTTTATAGAAGTAGAAGGTATACACGCAAAAGGTATAGAAGCAGAAGGCGTTGATGCAGCAGGAATTGCGGTATTAGCCACCGCGGCCTGCAATTGTAAAACGGTCGCCGAACGGGGCACTGGCAATGGTGCGAGATACCAGTAATCCACCAGTGGCCGCAGCTTCGCCAACGCCGTATTGATATCTTTATCCGCCAACATGCCCACCACCGCGTGCGTTTGCCCAGCACATTCCTGCTGCGACAGGTTGTTCGCTAGCGCCAGTGCGCTTTGTGCGTTGTGAGCCACGTCGACGATGCGTTGCGGCGTACCCTGCAGCGGATCACCCGGCAACACCTGAAAACGCCCCGGCAACGATACTGATTGCAAGCCCGCCACAATAGCCGCAGCATCCACGGGGAAATCCACCACTAATGCGCCCAACACGGCAAGCACCCCCGCCGCATTATTGAGCTGAAAATCCCCCGCCAGCGCAGGTAACGGCAGATTATTATGCTCACCCTGTTTACTGCGCCAGTGCCAGCCACCGCCTTCGCGCTCGACACTAAAATCCTGCCCCAACAAAGCCAGCTCTGCCCCCACCGACTCGGCCACATCCAGCAGCGAGGCTGGCGGTTGCGGATCGGCACACACTGCCGGGCGGCCGTTGCGCAAAATACCCGCCTTTTCCCGGCCGATGGTGTCGCGATCAGCGCCCAGCCAGTCCACGTGATCCACATCGATAGCGGTGATCAGCGCCACATCGGCATCCAGCACGTTCACTGCATCTAGCCGGCCGCCCAAGCCCACTTCGAGAATCGCGATATCCACCTTGGCGCGCTGCAGAATATCAATCGCCGCGAGGGTGCCGAATTCAAAATAGGAGAGGGAAATATCATCAACTGAATCGCTAACGCGAGCCTGGTCGATACGCTCGAAAGAATCGCACAGCGTCGTATCATCCACCGGCTGACCGTTGAGTTTGATGCGTTCGTTATACATCAGCAGATGCGGCGAAGTGTAACTGCCGACGCGGTAACCAGCAGCCAACAAAATTGATTCCAACATCGCCACGCTGGAGCCCTTGCCGTTAGTGCCGGCGACAGTGATCAATGTGAAATTGGGTTGCGTGAGTTCGAGCCGCGCCAGCACCGTACCGACCCGTTCCAGTCCCAGTTCGATCTCGGTGGGATGCAGGGTTTCCTGCCAGGTGAGCCAATCGGTGAGAGTGTTGAATTGCATTTTTTTTAAAGTGACGAGTGTCTAGGAGCGAGGATCGAGGAAACCACCAATACTTCCTTTTCCGTCATCCCGGCGCAGGCCGGGATACCCAAAGCGCTTCGCGGGGCAGGCTCTGACGGTAGAAATTATTTCTGACGGATAACGAAAAATAACCGACGCCTTTCCTAGCCCCTCGCCCCTAGCAACTCGTTACTGCCGTTACGGTGCCGGCTGTCCCGTCAAAATAGTGAGTAAACTCGCCACCCGCTCGCGCAAATCACGCCGATCCACAATCATATCCACCGCACCCTTTTCCTGCAAAAACTCACTGCGCTGGAAACCTTCCGGCAGGGTTTGGCGCACGGTTTGTTCGATAACTTTGGGCCCGGCAAAACCGATCAACGCTTTGGGCTCGGCAATGTGCACATCACCCAACATGGCGAGACTGGCCGACACGCCGCCCATGGTGGGATCGGTCAACACGGAAATAAACGGGATGCCACGCTTGCTGAGTTTGGCCAGCGCCGCAGACGTCTTGGCCATTTGCATCAGCGAAAACAGCGCTTCCTGCATGCGCGCACCACCACTGGCAGAAAAACATACCAGCGGAATATTGTGTTCCAGCGAAGTATTCACCGCGCGCACAAAACGTTCACCGACAACCGAACCCATGGAGCCACCCATGAATTTAAATTCAAACGCCGCCGCCACTAACGGCACACCCTGCACCTGACCCATCATGCTCACCAACGCATCGGTTTCACCTGTGGCCTTTTGTGCCTGCGTTAAGCGGTCTTTGTATTTTTTAACATCCTTAAAATTAAGCGCGTCTACCGGCGTTACTTCGGCACCGATTTCCACCCGCGGTTCTTCATCGAGAAAGATATCCAACCGACGACGTGCGCCGATGCGCATGTGATGATCGCACTTGGGACACACGTCCACATTGCGTTCCAGCTCGGCGCGATACAACACCGCCTTGCAGGAAGTGCATTTCGCCCAAATACCTTCCGGCACGGCCTTTTTTTGGCCAATTTGGGTACTAATTCTTGACGGTATTAATTTTTTTAACCAGCTCATATTCTCAGTCTTGTTACTATCTCTTTAATTGGTTTTGCCTCGTTAACCTTAATATTCGCCATACCGGCGAAGGCCGGTATCCAGGAAGTTATTTCCGCTTAACTTCAAGATACGAGCAACCTGGATTCCGGCCTTCGCCGGAATGACGGATGAGACCCACCCATCCTTTCTAACTACAATTACGCATCCATCCCCGCCCACATCTGCGCTAGCAGAAACAGAACAGCCGTGAGCTTAATCATTAAAAACCATGGTTATGTAAAGCAATACACAAATGGTTGTAACACTACAACTCAGCAAATACTGCTTATAGAACTTCTCAAATATTTTGTCTTTCTTTGGTGCTTCTTTTAACACCTTTATCAAAGCTAATTGCATCCAACTACTTGAAACATGCCCAGACTTGATGGGTATCCCATGTTTTTTGCTACAGCCTCTGCATTTGCCGCAATATTCATCTCAATGAATGCGCTTATAAAGGCAGTGATGAATAGTATTAACTCTAAGTACATTTCTATTCTACATAAAGGCTACAACAACTAAGCATCCATCCCCGCCCGCATCTGCGCCAGCAGTCCAGCAATCTCTGCATTGATTCTATCGTGTTGACCGGCGGCCTGCTCCACTTTTTGCGCTTCTTCGATTTTTTGAACAAGGGCACTGCCCACCACCACGGCATCAGCCACGGCGGCGACAGCGGTGGCCGAGGAGGCATCTTTGATGCCAAAACCCACGCCCACGGGTAACGTGGTGTGTTGGCGAATCTGATCCAGCTTGTCGGACACGGCCTGCACATCGAGATTCCCCGCACCGGTGACACCCTTCACCGCGACGTAATAGACGTAACCACTGGCGGCATCGCAAATCAGTTTGATGCGCTGGTCGTCCGAGGTGGGCGCCAACAGAAAGATGGGGTCCAACTGGTGGGCCTTTAGCGCCGACACCAGCTCGGCGGCCTCCTCGGGTGGCAGGTCCACGGTCAATGCACCGTCCACGCCGGCCTCGCCGGCGGCCTTAGCGAAGGCCTCGTAACCCATCACCTCCACCGGATTGAGATAACCCATGAGCACCACGGGGGTGTCGCTATCCTGCTGGCGGAACTCGGCCACCATGGCCAGCACGTCGTGTAATGAGGTGTGATGTTCCAGCGCCCGCTCGGCGGCACGCTGGATCACCGGGCCGTCGGCCATGGGATCGGAGAACGGCACGCCCAGCTCGATGATGTCCGCCCCGGCCTGCACCATGGCGTGCATCAGCGGCACGGTGACCGCTGGGTCGGAATCACCTGCGGTCACGTAGGGAATCAGCGCCTTGCGACCGGCGGTGTTGAGTTTGATAAAACAGTTTTTGATACGGCTCATGTTAATTCCAAATTCAATTAAACGGAGTATTTAGCCCCCTCGCCCCCTTGGGGGAGAGGGTTGGGGTGAGGGGGGTGGGCTAAGTGCTCGAATCTAACAAAACCACCCCTCATCCTAACCTTCTCCCCTGAGGGGAGAAGGGACTGCCCGTGGATAAATTCAGCCATAGGGTGAAGCCTCTGGGGCATAAAGGCATTGCCCACCGGAATATTTGAGTACGTCGAATTGGTGGGCAGCGCCTTTAATGCCCCAGAGGGTGCACTCTACGAGCTGGTTCATACTTCAATCCCCTCCAGCGCGGCGACGGTATGAATATCTTTGTCACCCCGCCCAGAGAGATTGACCACGATCACTTGATCGGTGCTCATCGTCGGTGCCAGCTTGGTGACATAAGCCAACGCGTGGCTGGATTCCAGCGCGGGGATGATACCCTCCATGCGCGTGAGATCGTGAAAGGCCTGTAGGGCCTCGTCGTCGGTAATCGCCACGTACTCGGCACGCCCGATGTCCTTCAGCCAGGCATGTTCGGGGCCGACGCCGGGGTAATCCAGCCCGGCTGAGACCGAATGGGTCTCGATAATCTGCCCGTCGTCGTCTTCCTTCAAATAGGTTCGGTTTCCGTGCAGCACTCCGGGTCGGCCGGCTCACAGCGTGGCAGCGTGGTGGTCGGTCTCCAATCCTTCGTCCGCTGCTTCTACGCCATATATGGCGATGTTTTTGGTATCGAGGTAAGGATAAAAGAGGCCATGTGCGTGTGTTCCTCCGCCCACTCTGGCACCCCTAGACGCT
>CAZXZI010000013.1:30138-33499 GCA_964645165.1 uncultured Ectothiorhodospiraceae bacterium | reverse complement strand
CCTCCGCACTCCCTTTATACCAGACCCAATCTGCGCCTTCCATGACAGACATTGTGTGGATATTGGTATCCATTGTATCCAATGGTGTCACCAGCACGGGCGTAATATCCAAATGAAAATGACTGAAGGTGTGGCGCGTTACCGGCCAACGGATGTGTTCTTTTACCGCCAGGCCTAAATATTTTTCACACCACACTGGCACCTCATTTTCCACGGGCACTTCCGGCAGACTCAGTAGCCCACCCCAAATTCCTGTGGGCGGTCGACGTTGTAATAACACCTCGTTAGCCGCGTTACTCAACAAGAGCATTTGCGTTTCACGCACGGGAATTATTTTCTTGGGCTTTTTACCCGGATAATCGCTTTGTCGCCGTTGCGCAAACGCAATGCAATCCTGCTGCAATGGGCAGGCCTCGCACTGCGGTCGTGAACGCGTGCACACCCCCGAACCTAAATCCATCATCGCCTGATTAAATGCGGCCACGCGCTTTGGGGGTGTTAACTGTTCGCTGTGTTGCCATAACTCATCGGCCACAGCCTGCTTGCCAGGCCAACCATCCACCGCGAACACACGCGCCATGACACGCTTCACATTGCCATCAAGAATCGCGTGATGTTGATTCAAGGCCAGTGACAGAATTGCCCCAGCGGTGGAACGGCCAATACCCGGCAGGGCAAGCACCTCTTCAATATTTTTCGGGAAAGCCCCACCGTGCTGATCACGCACTACCTGTGCCGCCTTGTGCAGATTGCGGGCGCGGGCGTAATAACCCAGACCGGACCAACGCGCCAACACATCATCCAGCGGTGCGTCGGCCAAATCGGGCAACTGCGGGAAGCGCGCCATAAAGGCCTCAAAGTAGGGGATCACCGTGGCCACTTGCGTTTGCTGCAGCATAATCTCCGACACCCACACCCGGTACGGCGAACGATTCTGCTGCCACGGAAGATGCGTGCGGCCATGCTCATCAAACCACGCTAACACGGCTCGGGGAAAAGCGGCTGGTTTCAACACTAACGAAACAGCCCTTTGAGTTTATCTTTTAACTTTTCCTCTAACTTCTTTTTGGCATCAGTCTTTTTATTTTCCAGTTTTCGTTTAGCCTGTATTTTAATTTTAGCCTTTTCCTTTCTCAGTTTAGCCTTCGCCCTGGCCTTCAATACCGGTGCAAGATCCAGTTTAAATTTTGGTTTATCAAAGCTGCCGGTGATTTTGACGGGAATAGTCAACGCCTTCAGCTCCGATACGTCCTTGCCATCCTGCCCCTGGTCTGTTTCCACGATCGAGGCATTCAACAAATAGTTAATGCGCTGTTTAGGTAAATCCACCGTGCCTTTACCCGCCACACGCAAGGCCGGAGAGCTTGCCTGCAAATCCTGGTTATGCACGATGCCGTTGCGGATGGTCGCGCTGCCGGAGGTCTCGACAAAGTCGGTTTGGTTGGTGGTCTTTGCCGGCGCTGGTTTCTTTTTGAATTTGGCGTAGGCCTCGCGGATCATCTGCCCGAGATTCACCCCTTTAACGGCACCATTCGCAAAACTAAAGTTCGCCGTGCCGTTCAGGCTTTGGGTGATGGCCTCGGGCGTCACCCCAACTGCGGTGACTTTTGCCGCCAAGTTGGCCGTACCGGACAGCTTGTCTTCACCCAATACATCTTTTAATAGCGGACCGATCTGCACTCCACTCAGTTTTTCATCAGCGGAAATTTTCGGCGTGTCTTTGCGCACATCCAGGCTCACGCGCCCACGATATTGCCCCTGATACAATTTAGCCTGTAACGGCGACATCTGGATCTTCCCACCCTTTGCGGTCATTCCCAATAAAACGTCCGTCAACCGCGCATTGGCGAGCTTGAGTTTGCCCACGCGCATCTCGCCTTTCATGTCTAGGGCGCGCAATTGGTCTAACGGTAATTGGGCGGCCACGGTGGCGGCACCTGCGGGACTGGGTGGTGGCGCATTCGTGGCCGGTGGCAAATAGCGGTCTACATCGATACCATCTAATTTAAGAGCAAAGCGCAGTGCGGGTTTTGAAAAATCATTTACCTGTAGGCTGCCGGTCAAATGGGAATTATCCAACACAAGATCCAACTTTTTCACTGCTAGCGCATTGGTTGAACCGCTAAAATTTAAGGTCAGCTCAGCCTGATTGAGCGCCTTATTGTCCGCCGACGCCGGCAACTTAATGCCCAGTTTTTTTGTCAGCTCACGTGGCGAAAATGGGGCCACTGACATTTGTCCCTCGGCCTGTGGTACCGATAATATTTTTTGCACACTGATTTCAGCACTACTGTTAATCCCCAAGACCTGTAATTGTAACGCGGTCAGCTGCAACTGTTGTTGCGCCAGGTCGGCACGCACATTTCCCGTTAGACCCACACTCATTGGCGACACAGGCAACAGCTTGCTTTGCATGTTCAGCGATAGATCCAGGCCATCCAGACGATAAACTTGCGCCTGTGAATCAAGCATCAAATGGCCTTTCACGACAATGGGTGTTTGCAGGGCGGGTTCAGACACACTGAGCTGGGTTCGCAGAAAAATATCAATAGGCACACCCAAGGCAACAGGCCCCGTGCGCAGGAAAAACTTATTCACTTCCACGCGCTGGCCTGTTTGCTGGTCATCCCAGACGATCTGCGCATCTTCGATACTCAGCCCGCCGATGGCCAATGCCGCCACTGCCGTGGCCGGTGTTTTCTCCGGCGGTTTAGTCGCTGGCTGCTCAGCTTCTTCTGCCGATGTCGCCAACAGGTCATCCCAGTTGGTGCGGCCATCTGTCGCCCGACTCAGGTTTACCCGCAGGCCACGCAGGGAGAGCGTCTTCATTTCGATGCGTTGTTGCAGCAAGGGCATTAACTTTACGTTGATGTCCACCGATGCCATGCGGGCAAAATCCTTTTCTCCACCATTTTTAACAAACACGGCCGCGTTGCTCAGTCGTGTTTTACCCAGGCTCAGCCCCAGCCAGGGAAACACCGATAGCCTTAGATCACCCTCGATGCTTAGCTCGCGCCCCGTGGCATCCTGCACCGCCGCGGTGATCTCATCCCGATAATCGTTGGGATCAACCAACAGCAAAATCGCAGCAGCAGCCAACAACAGCACGGCCAGCACCGCCGCCAAACCGAAACTGATAATTTTCATCACTGCTGTCCCGTTAACTGAAAGCGAATTTTGCTACAACTGGCGATGTATTTGAGACACCGGTTGTTCAGCGGAGCTAGTGACATGAACATTAGCAACCTCTCTCCGTCAATCTGGCCTAGGCCGGAACCCAATGTTTCAACGACTTTCTGGATGCCGGCCTGCGCCGGCATACCCAAAACGCTTCGCGGGGCAGGCTCTGACGGTAATAAAG
>CAZXZI010000013.1:0-30038 GCA_964645165.1 uncultured Ectothiorhodospiraceae bacterium | reverse complement strand
GCCTGCGCCGGCATACCCAAAACGCTTCGCGGGGCAGGCTCTGACGGTAATAAAGTTAACGGGCAGCAGTGTGTTTTAGTGGGAAGATTTTATGTATGACACACGTTAACTAGCATTCCGTCATTCCCACCGTAGCCCAGCAAAAGCATTGACTCAAGATGCTTTTGCGCGTGCAGTTGATTTCGTCGACCCACGCAGTACACTCCCTACCTGCACACGCCATTCATTTTGCATACGATTTAACAAACAGTCTAATAACCAATATATCAATCACGCGTACAACGAATATGGCTAACATCGAAAATACACCTGTCATCATCAACGACAATGACGACAAATCTGTCCCCGGGCAAATGCAGACTACCTGGTTTGATCAAGCTGATTGCGTGAAACGGGGCCTGCTGAAACTCGGCCTGTTCTGGTTATTGTCCGTGGGATCGTTACCCATTATTTTTGCGCACTGGGTATTAGTGCCAGGATTCTTTCTCGCCGGGCCCTGGGTGGCCTATCGCACTTACAAAACCACTCACCGGCGCGACCACGTCACAGGCCATTGCCCTGTTTGCGAGAAAGAAATCACCATCAAACTGGAAGCCAAGGACGAGCTGCCTAAGTGGACTTATTGCCCCGCCTGTAAAACGCCGTTGCACATCACTCAAACCGATACTTAAGAAAGACTACTATGCTTCGTCCTATTGTTGCCTTACTCGTTGTCACCGTTATGGCTTGCTCTGCGCTCACCGCCGTGGGACTGCTGTTGTTTCAGATGGGTGTGTTTGACTAGGAAAAGTATCTAGTGCCAAGTGACTAGAGCCGAGGAAAACATCACGCCAATTAAAGGCATCCTAGCCCCTAGTCACTCGGTTCTAGTAACTGCAATGCGCCCACCAACCTCCGCAATGCCTGGCCGCGATGGCTCAGCCGGTTCTTCACCACCGGCGCCAATTCCGCTGACGCGCACTGCTCCCCTGGCACCCAAAACACCGGATCATAACCAAAACCGTTTTCGCCCTGCGGCGCGGAAAGGATGTGGCCTTCCCAGGTTCCCTGACAGATTATAGGGGTGGGATCATTTTCGTGAGACATGAAGACCATCAAACACTGAAAGCGTGCCGTGCGCTGTTCTTCCGGTACCGCTTTTAAATCGACCAACAGCTTTTGCAGGTTGTCGGTGTCGCTGGCATCCTTTCCAGCGAACCGAGCAGAGTAAATCCCCGGCGCACCGTTCAATGCATCCACTTCCAGCCCGGAATCATCCGCGATGGCGGGCAGTCCCGTCAATTTCGCCGCATGGCGTGCTTTGAGAATGGCGTTTTCAACAAAGCTCAGGCCGGTCTCGTTGGCATCGGGCACATCGAACTCGGACTGCGGCACCGCTTCCAGGCCGATCCCACCAATGAGTTGGTTAATTTCGCGCAGCTTACCTTGGTTACTACTGGCTAAAACAAGCTTGGTGGGTTTGGCGCTCACGCCGATGGCACATCTTTTTGATGGTCGATCAACTGAGCGATACCGGACTTGGCCAAAGCCAACATGGCATCCAGTTCCTCCTGACGAAAAGCGTGACCCTCGGCGGTGCCCTGCACCTCGATGAAGGCACCGGCATCGTTCATTACCACGTTCATGTCGGTTTCGGCATTGGAGTCCTCAGCGTAGTCGAGATCCAGCACCGGGATGCCATTGTAGATGCCCACAGACACCGAGGCCACTTGGCCGATAATCGGATTTTTCTTGATCTTGCCCGCATCCACCAGACCCTGCATGGCATCGGCCAACGCCACAAAACCGCCGGTGATGGAGGCAGTGCGGGTGCCGCCGTCGGCCTGGATCACGTCGCAATCCACAATCACATTGCGCTCACCCAGTGCTTCCAAATTCACCACCGCACGTAACGAACGGGCGATGAGCCGCTGGATTTCCATAGTGCGCCCACCCTGCTTGCCACGGGACGCCTCGCGACCCATGCGCGAACCGGTGGAGCGCGGCAACATGCCGTATTCTGCGGTCACCCAGCCCTGGCCTTTGCCTTTCAGCCAGCGGGGTATGCGTTCCTCAATACTGGCGGTGCACAGCACCTTGGTATCACCAAACTCCACCAGCACCGAACCCTCGGCATGTTTGGTGTAATTGCGGGTAAATTTAATGGGGCGAAGCTGGTCGGGGGAACGTCCGCTGGGGCGCATAAAGAATCCTCTGGCTGAAAATCAATGGGCGCGCATTATACCCCCCCCAGAGGGCCTCATGACAGGCCATTTCGCCCGAAAGGGGCTGGACTCACTGGGTAAAATCTGGTCTAATGCGCCGTTCTCGCGACCGGGCATCTGTCCGTGTATCGCTGTTTTGACGAATTAGTAGATTTTTTGGAGATTTATCATGGCCAAAGTCTGTCAGGTCACCGGCAAACGCCCCGTCGCCGGCAACAACGTTTCGCACGCGCATAACAAGACGCGTCGTCGTTTTCTGCCTAACCTGCATAACCACCGTTTTTGGGTGGAGAGCGAAAACCGTTTCGTGAAGCTGCGTGTTACTGCCAGCGGCATGCGCCTTATCGATAAGAAAGGCATCGACACCGTACTGGCCGATATGCGCGCCCGCGGCGAAAAAGTTTAAATAGGAATTAATGACATGCGCGATAAAATTAGACTCGTTTCCAGTGCCGGTACCGGTCACTTCTACACCACCGACAAAAACAAACGCACCATGCCTGAAAAAATGGAGATCAAAAAGTTTGATCCCGTGGTACGCAAGCATGTGATGTACAAGGAAGCCAAGATCAAATAATTTTGATTCTGACTTCTGTATCAAAAAGGCCCGGAACTTCCGGGCCTTTTTTTGCTCAGAAAGTGTGTTCTGAAGTCCACAACAAGTGGCGTATACTAGCGCCAGTTCCGGGGGGAGCAACGTTGAAAGGAACGCCTGCAACACGAACAGCGTTGGTTAACCTACCCTCCTACAATATTAACGCAGCATATTAACAATAAGAAAAGGAGCACCCTGTGTCCGCACGCATTTTGACGATTTTCACTCTCATTCTCGGCAGCGCCCTGCTCAGCAGTAACGCCAGCGCCCAGCGCCTCGACATCAACCTGAAACAGGACAGCGCACGCTTTTCCTACATCACACTCATTGGTGGCTCCACCTTTGGCCGCACCGAGATGAACACCGGCATCCTCTACAACGAAGATGACAACCTGGTCGCCAATATTGGCCTGCAGGTCATTGATGTCGCTGGCAGCAAAACACCGGGGCTGGAACTGGGTGTGGGTCCGCGCTTCTATTACATGAAACATGACAAGAGCGATTCCAACGCCGCCGCCATCGCCCTTGGTGGACATTTGCGATACAAACTGCCCAGTGTGCAGCGCCTGTCCTTCATCGGTCGACTTTTTTATGCGCCCAGTATTACTTCCACGCTGGACTCCAGCAGTATGTCTGAAATTGGCTTTGGCGTGAGCTACGAGCTACTTCCCACCGCTAATATCTATGTGCACTACCGGCGGATTCATGCTGACCTCAATAGCGGCGTGGGTGGCAAAACACTCGATGATGGCACCGTACTGGGTATGAACTTTACCTTTTAGCCACTAGAGACAAGGCAGTCCCCTTTCTGGGACTGTCAGGCACGGGCACACACCCACACCTCTACCTGCTCCGCACCTGCAGCCAGTAGGGTTTGCGCCAGCTCATGAGCGCTGCTGCCGGTGGTCATTACGTCATCAATAATCACCACTTTGCCCTGCAATGACCGCGATACCGCAAACGCCCCTTTGATATTTTTTAGACGTGCCTTGCGTGATAGGTCGGACTGCGGCGGCGTGGCGCGCAGCCGGCGCACCGCATCCAGCTTCAGCGGTAAACCAAACTGCCTGGCAATAGGCCTTGCCAATTCCACCGCCTGATTAAAGCCACGCTCGCGCAGGCGTGTGGCGTGCAAGGGCACAGGAATGATGTGATCGGGCGGGACATCCACCACGGTGGCCAGCCACTGCGCCATCAGTTCACCCAATAGCCGTGCCTGCGACAGGCGGCCGCTAAACTTCAACCCCAGCAGCAGGTGGTCCAGCGGGGCACGATAAACGAACGGCGCAAGGCAGCGTTCAAAGGCCAGCGGCTGTGTCTGACAGCGGCCGCACAACGCCTCCAGCGCAGTGGCGCTCAGCGGCAGGGCACAACGGGCGCATTGGGAACCCGCCCAGGGCAGAGCATCTTGGCAGGACGGGCACAGATCGCGAAGGTGATCCGCACTGCGCTCACCCGCACTCCCGCAGAGCATGCACACTGGCGGCAGCAGCACCGCCTCCATTCGTGACTGGATAGTTTTTATCCATTGGTTCACTTTTAGGTCCCTCTTTGGTTGACAGTCAACCACCAGCCACTAAAATGCTCCCTCGGCCACAACCTACACCGACCAGCAACGCGGAGACAAGCATGGACAACGCCACCTACCAACGCATCGACGAGATCACCCAGCGTGTGCTCAATGGAGGCGAGACCACTGCCGCCGAAGGCCAGTGGCTCATCGGCCTTCACCACGACTACCTGCCCTGGTTGATGGCCGGCGCCGACCGCATTCGCAAAGCCAACCGGGGTGATGAAATCGAGGTCTGCGCCATCTCCAATGTGCGCTCCGGCAACTGCTCGGAAAACTGCTCCTTCTGCTCGCAGAGCGGCCACCACAAACAAACCACCGCACCGGTCTACAATTTCATCGAAAGCGAGGATCTGGTTGACCAGGCAAAACGCGCCCGCGAATGGGGTGCCAGCGACTTCGGCGTGGTCTCCAAGGGCTGGGGCATGCGCTCAGACAGGGAACGCAAAAAGCTGGGCGAATATTTCTCCGAGATGGGCGAGAACTCCGATATCGGTCGTTGTGCCAGCCTTGGCGTGCTCACCGAAGACACCGCCACCGAATTGAAGGGCATGGGTCTGGAAAATTATCATCACAACCTGGAATCCGCCGAGAGCTTTTTTCATAACGTCTGCACTTCGCACACCTACCAGGAAAATATCGACACCATCCGCAATGCCCGCGACGCCGGCCTGCGCGTCTGTGCCGGCGGCATCCTCGGCATGGGCGAAAGCCTCGACCAACGCATCGAACTGGCCATGCAGCTGCGAGACCTCGGCGTAGAATCCGTGCCCCTGAATTTTCTCAGCCCACAACAAGGCACGCCCATGGCGGATCGTGAACCCCTTTCTGCCTTTGAAATTCTGCAAAGCATCGCGGTGTTCCGTTACCTGTTGCCCAAGGCGGAAATCCGCATCGCCGGTGGTCGCCAGTTCCTCGGTGACATGCAGTCGATGATTTTCATGGCGGGCGCTTCCGGGGTGATGATTGGCGACTACCTGACCACCAGCGGTCGCAGCGTGGATGATGACCTGCAGATGTTTGCTGATCTGAAATTACGCGTGCGGGGTGACACTCAGCAACGCCGCAGCGCCCAGCAACGCCAAAACACAGAACAGAAACGCGCTGCCAGCGCGTAAATTCCTTGGCCGTCACAATGGACGAGGTACTCCGGCCCGCCTTGCAGCAACGCCGCGAGCAATCCCTCTATCGTCAACGGCACATCGTCGACGGCTCACAAAATTTCTGTTTGCAGTTAGACGGTCGTGAAGTTTTAAATTTCTGCAGCAACGATTATCTCGGTCTCGCTAATCATCCTGAAATAATTGCCGCGCTTAAAAAAGGCGCAGATGAATACGGTGTCGGCGCCGGGGCATCTCATCTCATTAATGGCCACACGCGCGCCCACCACGCACTGGAAGAGGAACTGGCTGATTTTGTCGGTCGGCCACGCGCATTACTTTTTTCCACCGGCTACATGGCCAACCTCGGCGTGATTACCAGCCTGATAGGCAAAGGCGATGTGATATTACAAGACCGCATCAACCATGCCTCATTGATCGATGCCGGGCTGATGTCTGGCGCACGTTTGCAACGTTACCTGCACGGCGATACTGATTCGCTTAACAATCGTTTGCAGAAATTATCGGACGGCCAGCAACGCCGGATTATCGCCACCGACGGCGTGTTCAGCATGGATGGTGATCTCGCCCCACTGGCCGAATTAGCAAAAACCGCCAAACAGCACGATGCCTGGTTGATGGTGGATGATGCCCACGGACTCGGCATCATCGGCCAACAGGGACGCGGCACGATCGACCACTTTCAGTTAGACCAGCAACAGGTGCCCATACTCATGGGCACTCTGGGCAAGGCATTCGGCAGCTTCGGTGCTTTTGTAGCAGGCAGTGAAGCATTGATCGAAACCCTGATTCAACAAGCACGCAGTTACATTTACACCACCGCAATGCCACCTGCTGTGGCCGAAGCAACGCGCACCAGTCTTAAATTATTGCGTGCCGCCGATGATCGACGCGAAAAACTCACTGCACTGATTCAGCAATTCCGTAGTGGTGCAAAGCAGCTCGGCCTGTCGTTAATGGATTCTCCAACGCCCATTCAACCGTTATTAATTGGCGACTCAAAACAGGCCATCGAACTGAGCGATGAACTGTTGAAAGTCCATCAAATTATGGTTAGTGCCATTCGTCCGCCCACGGTGCCGGATGGCAGCGCCCGCTTGCGGGTCACGCTATGCGCCAGTCACACTGAGGCACAGGTCGACCAGCTACTTAGTACGCTGGATGCAAGCACACAAAACGTAATTTCATGAACCTCTTCACCCAAACTACTGGCGAAGGGCCGGATGTTGTTTTACTGCACGGCTGGGGGATGAATGGTGACGTGTGGGAAGGTATTTTACCCACACTGTCAAAACACTTTCGTGTCACCATTGTGGACCTACCCGGTCATGGACGTAGCCTCGATTGCCCCATAAATTACACTCTGCCAAACCTGGCAGAAATGCTTGCCAATGTTTTTCCCGAGCAAGCCATGTTGGTCGGTTGGTCACTGGGCGGCATGCTTTCCACCCAATTTACGTTAGACCACCCACAACAAGTTACTAAACTGGTATTGGTCGCCAGTGCACCGCAATTTGTGTGTGACGAAACCTGGCCTGATGGCACCGAGGCCGAAGTGCTCGATGGATTCGCCGATGAACTCAAGCAAAACTATCAGCAAACCATCAAGCGTTTCATTGCGATACAGGCCATGGGCAGTGAACATGCCCGTGAAGATCAACGTGCCCTGCGTGAACGCGTGTTTCGGCACGGCAATCCACAACCCGCAGCACTGGAGGGTGGGCTTGCTATTCTGCGCCACGCAAACCTACGCTCAAGGCTTGCTGAAATCAACTGTCCCACTCTGTTGATTGTCGGTGAGCACGACGCCTTGTTTCGACGTACCGCTGCTGAAAAAACTAAAAACCTGTTTAAGCATGCGAACCTGTCCGTCATTTCCGGCGCAGGGCATGCACCGTTTTTATCGCACCCCAACGCCTTTCTCACTTCACTACTAGCGTTTCTCACATGAACAATCAGCAACCCAGCCTGGATAAAAAACGCGTGCGCGCCTCGTTCGATGCCGCCGCCGATCACTACGATGATGTCGCTGTATTACAACACGAAATCGCAGAACGCATCCTTGAACGCCTCAGCCTTATCAAATTACAACCCAAAACCATTCTTGATCTCGGTTCTGGTACCGGCGCCGCCACCCATGCACTGAGCAAGCGTTATAAAAATTCACGGGTCATCGCTTTTGATCTTGCAGCCAATATGCTCAAGCATGCGCGGCAACGCGGAAATTTCCTGCATAAACTCACTGCCACACGAAACTTTATTTGTGGTGACGCAGAATACCTGCCCTTTGCCGACAACTGCATCGATCTGATTTTTTCCAGCTCCACTCTGCAATGGTGCAGTGATCTCGACCACACCTTTGCAGAACTCAAACGTATTCTCAAACCCGATGGCCTGCTGATGTTTTCCACCTTCGGTCCCGACACTCTCAAAGAACTACGCCAAAGCTGGCAGGCGGCAAATTCCACTTCCGACCAAGCCATCCATGTGCATGACTTCATCGACATGCACGACATCGGCGACGCCATGTTACGCGCCGGCTTTGCTGATCCGGTGATGGACATGGAAAATTTCACGCTCACCTATGCCGATGCCTATCAACTGATGCGCGAACTGAAAACCCTTGGCGCGCACAATGTGGCCAGTGACCGACGTCATACATTAACGGGAAAAACACGTGTACAAAACATGGTGGCGGTTTACGAAACCCTGCGTAGCAACGGATACCTGCCTGCGACCTACGAAGTGGTTTATGGTCACGCATGGGCACCCGTCACCAGCGGCAACGAAGTATCAGTTGATTTTCCTGTCAACACACTCAACCCCGGAATCCGCCGCTGATGAGCCAAGGATTTTTTATTACCGGCACCGACACCGATGTGGGCAAAACCACAGTCGCGCTGGCATTAATGAGCGCGTTACAAGAAAAAGGCCTGGTGGTCGCGGCAATGAAGCCTGTTTCAGCCGGCTGCAAAATGAAACAACAAGGCTTGTGTAACGAGGATGCGCTGCAACTAATGCAACAAGCCAGCATCGACTTGCCTTACGATATCGTTAACCCCTACGCCTTTGCAGCATCCATCGCACCGCATATTGCTGCGGCAAAACAAAACGTTGACATGAACATTGAAGTGATCAAACAAGCCTATCAGTGCATCACTGAAAAAGCTGATGTGGTAATTGTTGAAGGCGCCGGGGGCTGGCTGGTGCCATTTAACAAGACACAAACCATGGCAGACGTTGTTAGCAAATTACAGCTTGAGGTTATTCAGGTTGTTGGCTTACGTCTTGGCTGTTTGAACCATGCACTACTAACGTCAGAAAGCATTGCTGCGCACAAACTCACCCAAGTTGGCTGGATCGCCAACCAACTGACAAATAATATGCACAACCCGCAAGAAAATATTGATGTGCTTCAACAAAAGCTGGATGGAAAATGCCTGGGCGTTATCCCGCACTTACCCCAGCATGAATTGAAAAATATCACTCGGTATTTAACTATCAACAACCTGTTATAAACGCAGCGATATGGTCATACCAACTATATTCGTTTCACTGCGCGGCTCAGAAATCGTCAAGCGTTTATCGCTGCGCCCCAAGCGCCACGTTTCCCAATATGGAGCAAAAGCCCATTGCCGATGGGTCGCAGTGAGAAACTGAAAAGGGAAATCAATACGTACCCCATTCCGCGATCCTAAGTCTAGGGTTACATTATCAAAACCAGAAATATTGACAGACATGGTAGGATTGATCGGTCGCAACCAATGCACGTTAATGCCACCAGACCATTTTCCATTCTGCCATAACGTTCCGGCACCGCCCAATATCAGATACTTCCAGCGATAAACCTCGAACAGATTTCTAGTAATATTCGTTGCCAGAATATCACGCCGCCACTCACGATGACCCAGCCCAACAATAAGCTGTGCCTTGTTCTTCGAAAACGATTTGATATCGAAACGAAATAAGGCTTCAACCGTTCGTATGCGTTCATAGGTTTTAGTTTTGAGCGGGATTCCTGTTTGAGTTTGTCCATCATAATCGACATTCCCGCCAAACATCTCTACGCGAAATGCACCGGATCCAGCCTGCCAATACTCGCCGAATTCCAGCATCACACCAGGAAGGTAACCATCCTCACGATCCAGCAAAACATCACTGTCATCAAATTCTTTGTAACTGAAGTCCTGTGCGCCGGCCCCAACCTGAAGATAAGCCCCCAACAAACTGGCATAGGAAAGCGTGGGCATTAAAAATACCATCAACAAGCAGTTAATAGTAAAACTCAATTTTGTTCGCATTAATCTACCCAATAAAAAAGCGCGGGCATTACCCGCGCTTTTTATCTTCCTCAGACACTCAATAACTGTCAGTAACTACCAGGTTCCAGGGATAGAATTAACGGTGCCACTACCATCGTCGTAAGAAACTGTGTAAGTAGTGCAATTGTCGAAAGTAATCGTTCCAAACGAACCACCTGATCCGGCAAAACTAATTTCACCGACACCCGGCTTACCATTGGGGCAATTAAATGTAATCGGAACGATGGTCGTCACAGTGACATAACCATATGTTGGGTGATAAACCGTAACACCAACAGAATAGCCTGAAGTGGCATCACCACTAACATTAACATCTTGAATTTGATAGGTTAAACCATCGCCACCCACAAAATCCTCTGTCGATGTGCATGATTCCAGGCCAGTGCTATTCGTGTAAACACAGGTTTCCGTACCATTCAGTGTTTGTGTTTGACCATTGATCGACACGGTAAAGTTTTTATAGGTAACAACTGTAGTATCAGAATCTTGTGCCGCAGTCGATACAACACTAACATACACTTGCCCGCTCATGATGACTTTCCCAACAGAACCAACATCAACGCACAATTTATTCAATGTCAACGTGGCACTACCTGACATACTCGTATTTGTTAGCAGATCATCCGGACCTGTCAACGAACCACCACAATACATGACAGCACCTGGGCCCGTATTATTAGGATCCATATTAAGCATATCCGAACTAAAAATTGTTATACCAATCGGCAGATTATTGGCCGATGCCAGACTGGCCCGAATGCGCAGAATGATATCGCCAATTTGCTGCTTTGAAAGTGTTGCGGATGGAGTATTGCTAATTGCCACCCCAAATAGTGATTCCGTTTTCGCAACTGCTTGCGCTGTAGATTCAGCGGCTGCCGTACCAAGCCCTTCGGCGTTGGTTGCAGTCACTGCCGCAGGGGTTGTGACTCCGCTGTAAGACGGACCACTGGAACCAGGCGTTGTACCGCCACCTCCCCCACCGCCGCAGCCAACCAGCGAGACAAGCGCCATTCCCAATAAGCCGTTACCTATTGTTTTCATATTCATACGTACCTCTCCCTAACATGTGTAAATTCCATAACGTTCTGATTGGCTTGTCGGTTCCTATATTCTACAAAAAATTCCAGTCTAGCCCTGACAGCCGACATTTCTAAACAAGCAATGAAATAGTCTCACATTTTCTGTCCTCGATAAAATAACAGTAGGCACAAAAAAGGCCGCTAACAACGGCCTTTCTTATTATCTCTGTGCGATCTTGGTAACGTTAGGCCAGCATCGCACCCTTCATCTTTTTCATCGCATTGGCTTCCAGCTGACGGATGCGCTCGGCGGAGACACTGTACTTGGCAGCCAGCTCATGCAGGGTCGTCTTTTTCTCTGACAACCAGCGACTTTGCACGATGTCCTGGCTGCGCTCATCCAAATCACCCAGGGCATTGGCCAGCAGGCCATTGTTGTGTGATTCCCAGTCTTCAGCTTCAAGCTGCGCTGCGGGCTCATTGCTCATATCTCGCAGATAACCTGAAGGAGCCGGTTTAAAATCGCTGTCATCGTCGGCACCATAGCCGTCGAAGGCAGTGTCCTGGCCGCTCATGCGTTCTTCCATCTGGCGCACGGTGGCTTCGGGCACATCCAGCATCTCAGCTACGTGTTCAACCTCAGCCTGTGTGAACCAACCCAGGCGTTTTTTGTTTTTGCGTAGATTGAAAAACAATTTACGCTGCGCCTTGGTGGTAGCCAATTTGACCACGCGCCAGTTACGCAGAATGTATTCATGCATTTCAGCGCGAATCCAGTGCACCGCAAAAGATACCAGGCGCACGTTGTGGCTGGGATCAAAACGCTTGACCGCTTTCATCAGGCCGATATTGCCTTCCTGAATCAGATCCGCCTGTGGCAGTCCGTAACCGCTGTAGCCCTTGGCAACATGCACCACAAAACGCAGATGCGACATAACTAACTGGCGCGCCGCGTTCAGGTCGCCCTCGTCACGCAGACGGGTAGCCAGTTCGCGCTCTTCATCCGCACCCAACATGGGAACCCGTGCCGCGGCCGAGATATAGGCCTCGAGGCTACCGGTGGGGACGGCGAGATCCACTGTCAGATTCTTGTTCATATCTTTCCTCCCAGAAAACTTATGGCGCTAGTTTAGCAATCTGTCAGTAAGAGTGCCAAACTACATTAAAGTTCACTAATATTGTAGGCGCTTTTGCCGCACATGCAAGCCGCAAATAAACCACCTGAACATCAGCCAAAGACTATGAAAAATCAAGAGGGTTCAATGTCTTGCAGATGCCGACCCACCGCCAGCCAGGAACCCAGCAGCCCCAAACCAATGCCGCTGCCCAGCAGGAGGGATACTGTCTCCAGATCCAGCCCCCCCAGCGAAAAGTCGCTGTTATAGAGAAAAGACAGCCGATTGACCGGATCGCTGAGCAACCCCAGCAGGGTCGCCACCAGCAGCCAGGCAAGCACCGCACCCATCAGCCCGTACCAAAATCCCGTATACAGGAAGGGTCGGCGGATGAACGCATTGGTCGCGCCAATAAGTTTGGTGACAATAATTTCCTGCGTACGGCTGAGAATAGTCAGCCGGATGGTATTGCCCACCACCAGCAGGATGGCCAGGCCCAGTAACCCCCCCAGCAGCAGCACACCACGCTTGCCCACTTCGATAATCCCCGCCAGACGGCGCACCCATTCCATGTCCAGCTGCGCCAGGTCCACCGGCTCCAGTTTTTGCACCTTGCCCAGCAGCAGTTCCATTTGTGCCGGCTCCGCCGCCTCGGCGGTGGGGCGGATCACCAACACTGCGGGCAGCGGGTTTTCATCCAGCGAGTCCAACGCACCGCCGAAGCCGGATTGTTCGCGGAATTCCGCCAGGGCCTGATCACGGGAGATGTAGCGCACCTCGGCCACGCCATCCCAATCGCGCAGCTTGTCAGCCAGCGCCTTGATACGCGTCTCCGGCACGCCGGATTTGAGGAACAACGACATCTGCGCCGTGCCCTCCCAACCGGTGGACAGCTGCTGCACGTTTTGCAACAACACGTGCAACCCAGCGGGCAGAGCCAGCGCAATGCCGATCACCGCCGCGGTCATCAGCGTCGCCAGCGGTGTGCGCCACAGCACACCGAGGGAGGACACCAGCACCCACAGGTGGTGGGTGAGGTAGGCGTTGATCTTGCCGCGGGGTTTGTTAGAGCGCGCGTGGGTTTCGCTGTCGGTAATTTTGGAGTTATTACGTTTCATTTCACCCACCAATAGCGCAGGATGCGCCTTGAAACATCAATTCCACATACAACCCCTTCTCCCCTCGAAGGGGAGAAGGCTGGGATGAGGGGTGCGTTGCGAAGCAACGTACTTTTGCGATGCATCCCCCTCACCCTAACCCTCTCCCCCAAGGGGGAGAGGGGATGTCTGAGTTTCTACTTGGCCTACGCGCAACATCTCCGTCGTCCGTCCATCCCGCTCCAACTTGCCTTGCTTGAGCGTCAACAGCCGGTGATCCAGCCGCGAAATCAGATCATGATCATGAGTGGCAATCAACACCGACACCCCCACCTGGTTGAACTGCTCGAACAGGCCCATGATTTCTTTTGACAGCTCCGGGTCCAGATTACCCGTGGGCTCATCCGCCAACAGTAACGGCGGACGATTCACCACCGCGCGGGCAATGCCGACGCGCTGTTGCTCGCCGCCGGAGAGGGTAATAGGCATCAGCCGTTCCTTGCCCAGCAGCCCCACCTTGTCCAGCGCCGCACGCACCCGTCGCCCCACCTCGCTTTGGTGGAAACCCGCGATGATCAGCGGCAGCGCCACGTTGTCGTACACCGTGCGGTCGTAGAGCAGATTGTGATTCTGAAACACCACACCGATCTTGCGGCGCAACGCGGGGATGTGGCGGTTTTTCAGCCGGGTGAGATTCTGCCCGTCGATAATCACGTTTCCGCGCGAAGCCCGCTCGATGCAGGCGATCAACTTCAACAGACTGCTTTTGCCCGCCCCGGAATGCCCGGTGAGAAAGGCCATCTCCCCCGGCTGCAGATGAAAGCTCACACCCGACAGGGCCTCGTGGCCGCCGGGGTAGCGTTTGTTGACGTTATCGAATTGGATCATTTAAGTGCAGAGTAAAGGGGAAAGATGAAAGAGAAAAGGGGGTCATTTTTTTGTAGGGTGGGCACTGCCCACCGGGTTATCTTTTAAGACCATCGCAATGGTGGGTGATGCCCACCCTACTATGCAACTTATGATTTTGTCATGACCGCAAATAAAGCTATAGCAGTGCTTAAAACTGATACCGCAGCCGAAAATACAGCAATAAGCCAGAGGCGATGTTCTCGATTATGGCGTTCTGCATCTAAAACTCTTCTTTGTAATTCATGGTCATCGGCTTTTCCCGCACTACCTGCACTGCTTCTGTTTTTCGAAAAACCATGAATATCAACCCCCAAATCAATGGCTCTTTTTTCTAGCGCTTCACCTTGAAGTAATTTGCTCATTTACCAAATCCATTTAATTTCACAAATTAACACTGCCGTCCCGACAACTTTATTCCGTCATTCCGGCGTAGGCCGGAATCCAGTTGCATGCTAATTTCTCTAGACTCCGGCCTACGCCGGAGTGACGAAAAAAATACGCACCTTTGTTTTCACTTTTATCTTTCCCCTTTACTCTTTTATCTGCACTTCTCTATCGAGAAGTGCTTCTACAAACTCGTCAGCATTAAACGGCCGCAGGTCGTCGATACCTTCCCCCACGCCGATGAAACGAATCGGCAGACCGAGGCGTTTGGCCACAGCGAAGATGACGCCACCCTTGGCGGTACCGTCCAATTTGGTCAGCGTAATGCCGGACACACCCACGGCGTCGCGGAACTGTTCTGCCTGCACCACGGCGTTCTGGCCGATGCCGGCGTCCAGCACCAGCATCACTTCGTGGGGGGCGGTGTCGTCCAGCTTGGTGATGACGCGGCGCACCTTTTTGAGCTCTTCCATTAAATTTGATTGGGTGTGCAGGCGCCCGGCGGTGTCGGCGATGAGCACGTCCACGCCCTTGGACTTGGCGGATTGCACGGCGTCGAAGATCACCGAGGCGGAGTCGGCACCGGAGTGCTGGGCCACCACAGCCACATCGTTGCGCTTGCCCCATTCCTGCAACTGCTCCACGGCGGCGGCACGGAAGGTGTCGCCCGCCGCCAGCATCACCGACTTGCCCTCGCTCTGAAAACGCTTGGCCAGCTTGCCGATGGTGGTGGTCTTGCCCGCGCCATTGATGCCGACCATGAGAATCACGTAGGGCTTGGCGCTAGTATCGATTTCCAGCGGCTGGACGGAGGGGGCGAGAATGGCGGACATGTCTTCGTGCAGCGCAGCAAACAGGGCATCGACATCCGCCAGCTGCTTGCGCTGAATCCGGCCAGTGAGGTCGGAAACGATTTCCTGAGTCGCCTCCACGCCCACGTCCGAGGTGAGCAGCAGGGTCTCGATCTCGTCCAGCACATCGTCATCGATGGCCTTTTTGCCCAGCACCAAATCGGCGAGGCCATCGGTAATGCCGCTGCGAGTACGGGTGAGGCCGGCCTTGAGCCGGGCGAGCAGGCCTTTCTTTTGAACGGACGGGTTCTCGGGCTTTCGTTCAGCTTGCGGCACCTGCTCCGCCGCGGGCAGAATGTCCTTTTCTGAGGAAGGCTTATTTTTTTTGAAACCAAACATGAATTTTAGCGGTCACAGCTGCTGGTAATTGGGTAGACTATCCTACCATTCGTGGGAGTGGGTCGTCAGCCGTGTTGATGGCCGGTTCACGCTGAAAAAAGAAATGAAAATATCTAATTTACCGTCATTCCGGCGAACGACTCCATGGATGGAGGAGGTAGAGCGACGCAGGAAGCCAAAGCCGAGACCGGAATCTAGGGGCTTTATTCAAACCACTGGATTCCTGCCTTCGCCGGAATGACGGAAGAAAACAATCCGGACTTAAAATAATAATTTGAGAGGCCTATGAATCCTTTATTGAAACTTTCCGCTGCGGCGCTTGCCACCGCAGCACTTGCAGGCTGCGTCGCCAATCCGGCGAAAGACGATGCCACTAAAACCCCGAAAAAATCCCCGGTCACGTCCACCGTTGTGGCCGAAACCGCTACCTCACCGACCCTCGCACCTGATACCGTAAAACAGGGCCACGTCACCACCGTCGACGATGTGTACGAATACCGACTGGCCAACGGGCTGAAAATCCTCGTCAAAGAAGACCACCGCGCACCCATCGTGGTCTCGCAAATCTGGTACAAGGTAGGCTCCAGCTACGAGGCCAACGGCACCACCGGCGTCGCTCACGTACTGGAACACATGATGTTCAAGGGCACGCACAAGCACGGGCCCAACGAGTTCTCGCGCATCATCGCCGCTAATGGCGGGCGTGAAAATGCCTTCACCGGCTCTGACTACACCGCCTATTTTCAACAACTGGAAAAGAGCCGCCTGCCCATCAGCTTTGAGCTGGAGGCCGATCGCATGGCCAACCTCAACCTGCGCGCCGAAGACTTCGCCAAAGAGTTGCAAGTGGTGATGGAAGAACGTCGCATGCGCACCGAAGACAAGCCACGCTCGCTCACTTACGAACAATTCGCCGCCGCCGCCTTTGTTAACAGCCCCTATCACCACCCCATCATCGGCTGGATGGATGACCTGGAAAACATGGACGTGAACGATATGCGCAACTGGTACAAAACCTGGTACGTGCCCAACAATGCGACGCTGGTGGTCGCTGGTGACGTCAAGGCCGATGAGGTTTTTGAACTGGCGAAAAAAACCTACGGCAAGGTAAAGCCCCGTCCAATTCCTGTTGTTAAACCCCAAAATGAGATTACCCAAAAAGGCATTAAGCGCATCAACGTCAAGGCGCCCGCACAAGTACCCTACATAATCATGGGTTACAAGGTGCCGGTCGTAACAACCGCCAAAGAGACTTGGGAACCCTATGCGCTGGAGATGTTGGCCAGCATACTCGACGCAGGCGAAAGTTCGCGTTTTGCTAAAGAATTGGTACGCGGCCAACAGGTAGCCACCAGTGTCGGCGCAGGCTACGACCTCTACTCCCGGTTAGACGAATTGTTTCTCGTTGACGGCTCTCCTGCCAAGGGTAAGACGGTAGACGATCTTGAAGCCGCCGTGCGCGCACAAATCAAGAAACTCAAAACCGAACTGGTGAGCCAGGCTGAACTTGATAGCATCAAGGCACAGGTGGTGGCCAGCAAGGTGTTTGAAAAAGACTCGGTGTTTTATCAAGCCATGCAGATCGGCACCCTCGCCACCGTGGGACTGGATTGGCAGTTGATGGATCAATTTGTTGATCGCCTGCGCGCGGTGACGCCTGAACAGGTGCAGGCCGTGGCAAAAAAATATTTAATCGATGATCACTTGACCGTGGCCGTGCTGGATCCGCAATCCACCCCCGTCGCTGCACCCGGAGGGCACGCACATGCTAAATAAATTCAACATTACAGCACTCTTCTTCACTTTTCTGTTTAGCATTAGCACAACGGTAAGTGCGAACCCCGACATTGAACACTGGCGCACCCAAAACGGCACCCGTGTCTATTTTGTGCCGGCCCCTGAACTACCCATCGTTGACATGCGCATTATTTTTAATGCCGGTGCCGCCCGTGATGAGGATGAACCCGGTGTCGCGTTGATGACCAACGGGATGATGTCAGAAGGTGCTGGTGGGCTTAACGCCGATCAGCTTGCCGAGCAGTTTGAGTCTATCGGCGCACAGTTTGGCAACAGTGCCCAACGTGACATGGCCGTACTCAGTTTGCGCACCTTGTCGGAAAAGAAAGTGTTTGATGCCGCGGTGAAAACACTCACTACCATTCTCAGCCAGCCGGATTTTCCCAAGGCCGCCTTTGAACGCGAACGCAGTCGTCTGCTCACCGGGCTCAAGCGCCGCAAGCAATCACCAGGGAACGTGGCTGACGAAGCCTTTTATAATGCGATTTACCCCACGCATCCTTATCGCAACCAACCTACCGGCACCGAGACCGGCATCAAAGAACTGACCACGGATAAACTCAAAGCTTTTTATAAAAAATATTATGTGGGCAGTAACGCCGTGCTAGCCATTGTGGGCGATCTAAGCCGTACCGATGCCGAAATACTTGCCGAAACCCTCATGGGTAATCTACCGGAGGGTCAACCCGCCGATGATTTACCATCCGTTCCGGCGTTGACCGCCAGCCAGGAAATTCGCGTCAATCATCCTTCGGCGCAGACGCATATTTTAGTTGGTCAACCGGGCATGAAACGCGGCGACCCTGACTACTTTGCGTTATACGTTGGCAACCACATGCTTGGCGGCAGCGGGCTGGTGGCTCGCCTTGCTGAAGAGATTCGGGAGAAGCGCGGTCTCGCCTACAGCACCTACAGCTATTTCCTACCCATGCGTGAAAAAGGCCCGTACACCTTTGGACTTCAAACAAAAAATGAATCTGCCGAACAAGCCTTGAATGTACTGCGTCAAACAATAGCTAAATTCATCAAAGATGGTCCCACGGCTAAAGAACTGGAAGCCTCGAAGAAAAATATCACCGGTGGTTTCCCGCTGCGCATTTCCAGCAACAAAAAGATTATCGATTACATCGGCATGATCGGTTTTTACCAGCTACCCATGGACTACCTCGATACCTTTAACCAACGTGTCATGGCTGTCACACTCGATGACATCAAAAAGGCATTCCAGAAACGTATCCACCCGGACAAGATGGTGACGGTGATGGTGGGTGGCGGCGTAAAATCGACCACCGAAAAATAGTTTCATTTTTGATTAAACAACCGCAAACACGGTGGATATTCAATACGCAATAAATGATAAGCCCAACGTAGATGAATTTATTGGCATACTTGTTTCCTCCACCCTGGCCGAGCGTCGGCCGGTGGAGGATCAGGACTGCATGGCAGGCATGCTGGGAAACGCCAACCTCATCGTTACAGCCCGCCGCGATGGAAAGCTGGCTGGCATCACACGCTCGATGACCGATTTCCACTATGCCTTTTATTTGTCTGACATTGCCGTCGATCAATCTCACCAACATTCCTGCATTGGCAAAGAACTGATTCGCCGCACCCAACAACAACTCGGTAAACACTGTAAGTTAATCTTACTCTCCGCACCCAGCGCTACCGACTACTATCCAAGAATTGGCTTCACTCGGCATCCGCACGCCTGGTTACTCAATGAAGACCAACAACTGAAATAAGCGAGAACAACAAAATGAAACAAATACAATTACAAATTCTCGACTCCCGTGTCGGCAAGGAAATCGAACTACCTCATTACGCCACTGATGGCTCTGCCGGCATGGATTTGCGCGCCTGTATCGACGACCCACTGGAGATTAAACCTGGAGAAACTCATTTGATCCCCACAGGCATCGCCATTCACATTGGCGATCCAAAACTCGCCGCGGTGTTGTTGCCTCGCTCGGGACTCGGCCACAAACACGGCATCGTGTTAGGCAACCTTACTGGGCTGATTGATTCTGATTATCAGGGACAACTGTTTGTTTCCTGTTGGAATCGTGGCGACACCGCTTTCACCGTTAACCTCGGCGAACGTATCGCACAAATGGTGTTTGTTCCCGTCGTGCAGGCCAGCTTTGAGATTGTCGATAATTTTGATGAAAGCGATCGTGGCGAGGGCGGTTTTGGACATACCGGGCGACAATAAACTACCCCGCCGCACCAAACGTAGGCGCTTTAGGCGAGTGGATGGGGTATTAGAAAAACCATTCCAACCATTTTTTCGTCACTGCGGCGGATACCGGAGTCCAGAAGCACAGGAGAGCTACTGGATTCCGGCCTTCGGCGGAATACCCAAAACGCTTTACGGGGCAGGCTCTGACGGCTTTTTTAAATCTTGGTTCTTACTTAAAGCAACTGCCACACACAATCCCTCGCAGGCCTCTTTATACAATATAACGATTACTCGGCAGTGCCTTGTTATTCACACCGGCAGTGCCGGTGGTTTCAGTCATAAAATGACTGCATTCGCAGCAGGCTGCGGGGAATTAAACCCATAGAGATTCAATATTATCCCGCAAACACGCCGCTTAAATCTTAAGCGGCGTGTTTAATTCTCTATCTCATGCGCCCGCACGTACGTGCAAACCACACTCCTTGGTTTCCGGATTTTCCCACCACCAGCGTCCAGCACGAACATCTTCACTTTCACTAATCGCCCGTGTGCAAGGTGCGCAGCCAATACTTGGGTAACCTTTTTCATGCAGCTCGTTAAAGGGTATGTCATTCTGGCGAATATATTCCCAAACTTCTTGCTCACTCCAATCAAGCAGCGGATTAAACTTTGGCATGCCATGCGTTGCATCCCATTCCATACGCTGAATATCAGTGCGTGTTACTGACTGCTCTTTACGCAGGCCAGTGATCCATGCCTCGCGGGTAGACAATGCTCGCTTCAAAGGAATCATTTTACGCATAGCACAGCATTGTTTACGCTGTTCAACACTATTATAAAAAGCGTTAGGCCCCTGCGCCTGCACATACTCGGCAAGCACTGAGCAATCTGGTGCATAGACTTCCACCACAGCGCCATAACGTTCGTGAGTCTTTTGCATTAATTCATAGGTCTCCGCAGGAAGACGGCCTGTATCCAGGGTAAACACATTGATTTCTGGCGCATGTTTGCTGATCACATCCAGCAGCAACATATCTTCAATACTGAAACTACTCGCCAGTGCAGCCGGTGCATAGTCGCGCTGAATATTATTTAATAAGGTAATCACTGCCTTCAATTTTTTATTTTCCAACACTTTCTTTCTCCTTTGTTTGCATTCCACCTGTTGACTAAACGGGCGCCTGACACTTGTCTTCACTCACCTCGACGAGGTGCGCAATTACTGGCAACGATGATTGAACATTCAACTGCACATCCACCGTTTCACACGCCTTTGCCACAAGTACGGTCCATAAATCTTGCGCCTTGGCCAGTTTTTCAAAACGCGCTTCATCCATAGTTTCTCGCAGCATTTGTATTTCCTCTGAAAAAACTGCGAGTGATTCAGCGATATGTGGGCTAGCGTCTGTCTCTTCTGTAATCTTCTTTGCCAATGCCAACAAGTCGTCCGGCAAAACATTCTCTCCACTCGCCTGCAACAATGCTTGAGCTACAAGCCGTGATATCGCCTCAACACAATCCAGGGCCTGATCCGGTTTTTTTGCCAACGTGAACACGCGTCGATATTCTCGCTCGTGTGCCGCTTCAGAAAAATTCGCTGATACCACATCATGTTTTGCTCCCATGCATTCGCCGCCACCTAAAGCCAGGACTCGAAAATCTTCGGTCTCGCCAAAATCTTTGAACAACCATTCATCCGTTGATTCACTTATCACTGTTAGATCACTTAGCAGGTTGACAAAATAATTATCCTTCTGATGTTGCGCCCAATCACCAAAGCTTTCTTTTGGCCGTTTGGTTTGTTCATACTCGCCCTTTACACGTTTAATTGCCGCGGGTGCCATACGCGCCGGTACCTCTGGCCCTCTCACGGCAATTTTTCCGCCACTCCTACCATCGCCTCCAAAATGCATGCGGTAGTGGGGAATTAACTTTCCGTTAATACGGCGGCCTTCGCCGTGCAAACCGATATCGCCCACATAGGGTTGCGCGCAACCATTGTGACAACCACTGACACGAATACGCAAATCGCTGACACCACCACTGATTTCATTACACAGCAATCGTGAAGCAGTAATCCCCAAACGGCAGGTCCAGGTGCCTGGGCAGGCGACAACATCGTCTCCAACTACGGGCGCACTCAAACCCAACTGCGACACTGCTTTCTTAACCACACGTAATGTTTCTTGTGGAATATTCAGCAACATCAAGTTTTGATCTTGGGTAACGCGCATTTCCGTTGCTGTTACTTTTTCCACTAAGGCAGAAAGCCCACGCAATTGCGCCACGTTCAGATCACCCAGTGGTAAACTAATCGGGTACACGAATAGGCCAGTCTGTCTCTGCTCTAGCTCACCGCGCGGCGCACCTGTTACAGAAATCTTTGCTTTTACCTCTTTATTTGCCGTCTGCCAGTGCAGTGCCGGCAGCACGTCGTGTGCGTAGACTTGTCGCGTACGTTGCAATTCCAGCCGGTATTTGTTGATAAACTCCGCGATACCTAAACGCTCCAATAAAAACTTCAGGCGCGCACGAGCTCTGCGTTTACGATCTGAATATCGGTGGTGCAATGCCAACACGGCTTCAACCACTGGCAGTAGTTCATTCTCTTCAACAAATTCTTCCAACGTGATCGCCTCACGGGGTTTGTGACCAAGACCACCTGCTGCCAGCACTTTGAAACCGAACTTGCCATCACGTCGAATCGCGATCACGGCCACATCGTGAAACAGGCCTTGTGCGCAATCTGCTTCGCAGCCGGAAAAACTCATTTTGAATTTACGCGGCATGTGTTGAGTCAATGGGTGACGCAAGAAACGTTGAGCTACCGCATCCACCACCGGTTGCACGTCGCCATGCTCGCAAGGGCAAACCCCCGCCAATGGGCAGGCAGTAATATTGCGCACGGTGTTACCGCAGGCCTCACGAGAAGTTAGACCGT
Organism: uncultured Ectothiorhodospiraceae bacterium; assembly: GCA_964645165.1. Taxonomy (GTDB): domain Bacteria; phylum Pseudomonadota; class Gammaproteobacteria; order SZUA-152; family SZUA-152; genus SZUA-152. Next base: position 7,589 of record CAZXZI010000013.1, on the reverse strand, counting down.
CCTGTGCCAACCGTTCTAACGCTGCCGGGGTGTCTGCCAGGGGGATGCTGTGCAATTGAATGTCTTGGCGGGTGGTAACACTGGCGATGTTTTCCTGGGAAAAATTTTCCAACACATCACCAATCGCGCTTAACTGCTTTCCTACCAACCGTCCACCCGGCAATTTAATCCGTACCATGTTCACGCCATCCTGCCGCTGGCCATAAACACCCTGTTGCAAGCGAACGGCCTGAAAACGTGTTTCGTCCAGCTCACCGGACAACACACTATCCACGGCCTGCCGATACTGAGTGAGTTCTCCTTTTTCTATCCAGCCTTGAGTCATCTTTCTTTCCTCTTTTCTTAGGCCACGAGTCGCAGACCGATTACCAACAGCAGGCTCGATAACACCGCACGCAGCCACATTTCTGGCACACGGGCACTCAAGCGACTACCTACGTAAATTCCGGGGAGCGAGCCAAGCAGCAAGCTCCCCAATAGTGGCCAATCCACCGTTCCCAGTTGCCAGTGGCCGATACCGGCAATCGCGGCCAGTGGTACGGCATGCGCGAGATCGGTGCCCACTATTCGTGAGGTACTCAGACGCGGATACAGCCACAGCAACACGGCTGCGCCTAGCGCGCCCGCACCCACCGACGTCAAGGTCACCAGTACGCCCAGCAATACACCGGTCAGCACCGTGAAAAAATGGGTTTTCGTACCCGTGTCATCCATCGGCTCATCGGCCGTCACACTGCCTTGCGTCAGGCGACGCCTGAACAACAAGGCAGCGGCGCTGATCATCAGCGCTATTCCCAGGGTGGTGGTCAGTACCTGCTGGGCAAAACCGGTGTGTAGATTTGTCTGTTGCATCACCAACAAAGTAAACAGGGACGCGGGCAGGCTGCCCAGGGAGAGTCGGCGTACAACGCGCCAATCGACCGAGCCCAGGCGCGCATGGGTCCACACGCCGTTGGCCTTGGTGATGGCAGCAAACATCAGATCCGTCCCCACTGCCACAGCCGGAGCAATGCCAAAAACAAAGATCAGCAATGGCGTCATCAATGCGCCACCGCCCACGCCGGTGAGCCCGATCAGTGCACCAACGCCAAAACCTGAAATGATGAAACCAACGTCCATGTGCCGCCTTTCTTTTGTGTGTGCGCAGAATGTAGCAAGGGGCAAATAGATTGAAAAAGAATATAAAACTCTTTATAAAGATCGATTAGTTATTACTAGAAACACGAAGGGAGTCGAAATGAAGCTGCACCAACTGCGCTGCATCTGCGAGGTAGCGGACCACCAACTCAATGTCACCGACGCGGCAGCGGCCATGTACACTTCGCAACCGGGGGTGAGCAAGCAGATCCGCCTGCTGGAATCGGAACTCGGTGTGCCGATTTTCGCCCGCGAAGGTAAGCGGCTCACGGCGATTACCGAACCCGGCGGGGAGATCCTGCGTGCCGCACGGCGCATGCTACGCGAGGCGGAAAATATCGGGCGCATTGGTGCCGATTTCAGCGACGAAACCCAGGGCACCTTGACCCTGGCTACCACCCACACCCAGGCACGTTACGTACTGCCGCCGGTAATCCAGCAATTCCGCCAACGGTTTCCTGCAGTGAACCTGCAACTGCGGCAGGGCAACCCGACACAAATTTGCGACATGACCCTGCGCGGCGAAGCGGACATTGTTATTGCCACCGAGGCCGTATCCGCATCCGCCGGTTTGGTTGCACTGCCCTGTTATCGCTGGCACCACTGCGTGGTGTTACTACCGGATCATCCGTTGCTGACAAAGGACAAGCCGCTCACGCTGCAGGATCTCGCCGAGCATCCCATCGTCACTTATGATTTTGCTTTTGCCGGACGCAGCCAGCTCAACGACGCCTTCCAGTCTGCCGGGCTCAAACCGCAAATTGCACTCACCGCATTGGACGCCGATGTGATCAAAACCTACGTGGAACTGGGTTTGGGTATCGGCCTGCTGGCAGATGTGGCTTTTGAAAAACATCGCGATACCGGACTGCGCCGCATCGACATCAAACATCTCTTTCCCGCCAGCACCACCTGGGTGGGCATTCGTCGCGGCAGTTATTTACGTCGGTTTATTTTTGATTTTGTGGAACTGTTTGCACCACACCTAAGCCGCGCAACGCTGCGCGCCGCACTCAATGTGGAGTGACTCATCGTGTTCAACGAGCGCCCCAAAACGGCAATAAAACCATCAGCCCCTTTTAACCCACACAGCATCGGGTAATTGCCAATCGAACCTGATATTCTTCTTTTTTCAAGCCGTACTTCCTGCAAAACCTAACAACACTCAATATAAAAACATAAAGTGATGCATGCCATGAATCAAACTCCCCAGCTCGAAGCCAATATTTTTAAAGCCTACGATATTCGCGGCATCGTTGATGAAACCCTCACCGAAGACGCTGTGTACTGGATCGGCCGCGCCCTGGGTGCAGAGGCCGAGGCACGGGGCGAACAACATATTTACGTGGCACGCGACGGCCGTCTTTCTGGCCCGAAACTCATCGACGCACTGACTCGCGGGCTTACCGAAGCCGGGCGCGATGTCACCGATTTGGGCATGGTGCCCACGCCGGTACTGTATTACGCCGCCTACGAACTGGGCACGGGCTCCGGCATCATGATCACCGGCAGTCACAACCCACCACAGTACAACGGCCTGAAAATGGTGCTCGGTGGCACAACACTGTCTGGCCCCGATATTCAGGCACTGCGTAAACGTATCGAGGCCGGTGACTTTACCCAAGGTAGCGGCAAGCTAGACACTGCCGACGTGGTCGCGCAGTACATCGAACGCATTACCAGCGACGTCAAACTGGCCAAACCCATGAAGGTCATCATCGACTGCGGTAACGGTGTGGCGGGTGCTGTTGCTCCGCAACTACTGCGCGCGCTGGGTTGCGAAGTGACCGAGTTGTTCTGCGAAGTGGACGGCAACTTCCCCAATCATCACCCCGATCCCAGCAAGCCGGAAAACCTGGTGGATCTAAAAAAAGCACTCACCAAACAAAAGGCCGATATTGGTCTGGCCTTCGACGGCGACGGCGACCGCCTCGGCGTAGTCACCCCCACCGGCAACGTGATCTGGGCCGACCGACAAATGATGTTGTACGCACAAGACGTGCTATCCCGTAATCCCGGCGCAGAAATTATTTATGATATTAAATGCACTACTAACCTGCATAAAATTATCGAAGAGGCCGGCGGCAAAGCCACCATGTGGAAAACCGGCCACAGTTTCGTCAAGGCCAAACTCAAGGAGACCGGGGCAGCACTGGCCGGCGAAATGAGCGGCCACATCTTTTTCAAGGAACGCTGGTATGGGTTTGATGACGCGACTTACACCGCATCCCGACTGCTGGAGATTTTATCAAAGGACAGCAGAAGCGCAGACGCAATCTTCAATTCACTACCCGATAGTATCAACACCCCTGAGCTGAACATGAGCACTGCGGAAGGGGAAAACCATCCGCTGGTGGATAAGCTCATCGCCACCGCTAACTTTCCTGGCGCAAAGATTACTACCATCGATGGCTTGCGGGTCGACTTCGACGATGGCTTTGGCCTGGTGCGCGCGTCTAACACAACGCCGTGTTTGGTGTTTCGTTTTGAAGCCACCAATGCACAAGCACTCAAACGTATCCAGGATGACTTTCGGCAACTGGTGATGGCTCAAGCCGCCGATGCAGAGTTACCGTTTTGAATTCATTATTTAAATCAGTGAAAAAGGAAATGTTTCCTCTTATTCTGCCTCAATAACGAAACAACTTATGGACTATATTCATGAATCGAAAAGGGAATCGTGAAATTTTATAAGAATCATATCGGGTTCTTATTTCCTATTTATAGGTGTTTGTCCAGCACACACTATGTGTGATGATATATCGAGAATTGCAATGGAATTTTATAGTTGGCAGAACATCTTTAGCTTTCTTAATTCAAACTTTACGGCAGCCCTTGCCGGTGCATTAGGCGGTGCGCTAGCTGCACAGAGAATAGGGGATCGTGCAAAACAGCGGGATATGCTCTTGCAGGAAATAAGAAGCACGAACGCGGCGATAATGGTGACCTTTACCATATGCAACGCAGGGATAGCTTTAAAGAAACAATTTATTAATGACATTTACGAAACTTATATAGCCAAAAAAGCTGAGTTAAATGAATTTCAACAGCGTCGTTCGACGGGCCAACAATCCCTAGAAATTCCCTTCGAATTCCGGGCAGATCTTCGGAGCCTGCAAATGCCCGTTGTGCCCATTGATGTTTTGCGTACGCAGGTCTACGAAAGTATCTCTGCCACTGGACGACCATTAGCCTTAGTTTCTACACTAGTTGGTGCAACAACATCACTTGCTGACACAATCCAAAAACGTAATGCTTTAATTGAGCGTGTTAGGCAGCTAGGTCCTGCAGGTGCAGATCAGTTACCGGCTATCTACTTCGGTTTGCCGTACGGACCTGGTCATGTAAGTACGGAGTTCTCCGACGCCATCGAATCGCTCCACAACCTAAATGACGACGTGATCTTCTTCAGTGAACTGCTTGGTGAAGATCTGATAACTCATGGTAAACGCGTCCTTGAACAGTACAAGAAAATATCGAAGGTGAAAAAGGAGAAAATTTCTTCAGTCGACTATACCGAACCTCGCGAAAAAGGTCTCATGCCAGATGCTATGAATTATGCTGATTGGTTAAAAGGATTCCCAGCCCAGTAAGGCGCAATAACGCAGCGTATTGCGCCCTACAACTATGCGATATCGATTAGCTGAATTGTAATGTTAGAAAAATGAGGATGAATATTTTATGGCCACTCAAATACTCATTAACGGCAAGGAAGTCACCAATCCTTTTGTAAAGGCATTCCTGGTATTGAGCGCCATCATCACCCTGGCCATCGTTACGGCAATCATTCTATTTGTGCTGCTACCCATCGTTGGTGTTGCGGTGACATTATCCGCCGGGTTTGTTTTGGTCTTTGTTGTCGCGATGATTGTGGGTATTGCCGTACTCACATTTGGTACGGTCATTCTCGGTTTGTTGTTTGGAGCTGTGGAATTCCGCATGGAACACCCACGCAGAAGACCGTAGCCTGGCAGGGCGCAATAGCGAAACGTATTTCATCGAACATTTACCATCATCTGCTCTGTATTTTAAACCACCGACATCTCGCCTCACTGACAATTCCGGCGGGCTACCTTCGAACACATACGGCGTAATACGCGTTGCTATTGCGCCCTACGAATCGCATCCAATAAAATGCCTCTGTGTTAGTGATCCCAACCCCCAGACCCGCTACACTACCGCCATGACTCTTAACGCCAAATCCGCCATGAACGTCGCCCACGTGCTGACTGAGGCTCTGCCTTATATTCAGCGCTTCGCTGGCAAAACCATCGTCATCAAATACGGTGGCAATGCCATGGTGGACGACCACCTGAAAAACAGCTTCGCGCGGGACATCGTGTTGATGAAGACCGTGGGCATCAATCCCGTGGTGGTGCATGGCGGTGGCCCGCAAATAGGCAAGCTGTTGAAACGCATTGGCAAGGAAACCACCTTTGTACAGGGTATGCGGGTGACTGACAGCGAGACCATGGACGTGGTTGAAATGGTGTTGGGCGGCCTGGTCAATAAGGAGATCGTCAATCTCATCAACCAGAAGGGTGGTAATGCGGTCGGGCTTACCGGTAAAGACGGTGACATGATCCGTGCGCATAAGCTAACTTTTGAAAAAACTGCTCCTGAGATGAATGCCTCTGAAATTGTCGACATTGGTCACGTAGGTAATGTCACCAGTATCGATCCATCGGTAGTGAACATGCTTGTGGGCGGTGATTTTATTCCAGTGATCGCACCCATCGGCGTGGGGGTGGAAGGTGAGTCTTATAATATCAACGCCGACCTGGTGGCGGGCAAACTTGCCGAGGTGTTGCACGCTGAAAAACTCATGCTGCTAACCAACACTGTCGGGCTGCTCGACAAGGATGAAAAGTTGCTCACGGGACTTGGCGCTGACCAGGTCAATGAACTTATTAAAGACGGCACCATTTATGGCGGCATGCTACCGAAGATTCGTTGTGCGCTGGAAGCCGTGCAGGCGGGCGTGAGTACTGCACACATCATTGACGGTCGGGTGCAACATGCAGTGATGCTGGAAATCTTTACCGATGAAGGTGTGGGTACGCTGATTCGTTCACGCAGTTAATCCTAAGTGAAAAGGGCTGAGAGGGATTGCTTTTGGCGGAAGCCTTTAGTTGAACCGAGGTTAAAATACCCGTCATACCGGCGAAGGTCAGAATCCAGGTTGCTCTGGTCTGGGTCTACACAGTAATAACGTTCTGGATACCGGCCTGCGCCGATATGACGCTTATATTCAGATCAAGGTAATAGTATTTCTGATATCCGACTTTTAGCAGCCTTACAAACACCCATTCACAAACTATAGTAACTATTTCGGAGTTGTCATCCGTGAGTAACAAACCCAAGCGCGCCCAGCAGATTCTTGAAGCGCTCGCACATCAGCTTGAAACCCACCCTGGTCAACGCATTACCACTGCGGCATTAGCCAAAGAAGTGGGCGTCTCGGAAGCGGCTCTGTATCGCCACTTCCCCAGCAAGGCCCGCATGTTCGAGGCGCTGATCGAGTTCATTGAGGACAGTGTTTTTAGTTTAGTGACTCGCATCCTCGACGAGCATTCCAGTGCGCACGATCGTTGCCAGCAAATACTGGCCATGCTGTTGGGCTTCTCTGCTAAAAACCCAGGACTCTCGCGTATTTTAGTGGGTGACGCCCTCACGGGCGAAAACAACCGTCTGCGGGTACGCATTACCCAGTTTTACGACCGACTGGAATCCCAGCTAAAGCAGATCCTGCGCGAAGCAGAAAGTAAAAATGAATTACCGGTGGGCCATCCCTCCACCGCCATCGCCAATCTGTTGCTGGCCACTGCTGAGGGACGCATGAACCAATTCGTACGCAGTGGTTTTCAGCAGTCGCCGCTTGAACGTTGGGATCAGCAATGGGCACTATTGTCGACCAGCCTGTTCCCCGCAAAAACTTAAATCTTCACTGAACAGCATGGACTGGTTTACACAATCCCTGCTGTTTCTGATGTCACTCATCGCCAATATTTTCTCTGCCTTTGCCGGTGGCGGGGCAGGGCTCTTGCAATTTCCCGTACTTATTTTTCTCGGCCTACCCTTTGGGGTGGCACTAGCCACTCACAAAGTGGCCAGTGTTGCGCTGGGCATCGGCGCCACCATCCGCAATCTTCGAGAAGGTAGCCTGCAACGGCGGCTCACGCTATTTATTGTTAGCTTTGGTGTACCGGGTGTGGTGATCGGCGCCAGCGTTATTCTGTTTGTACCAGACCGTAGCGCTAAAATTGCACTGGGTCTGCTCACCATGGCACTAGGTTTATATTCGGTGTTCAAGCCGGCGCTGGGTCAATCGGTGACACGGACTTCACAAACCCACGGACATTATCTGATGGGTGGCGCGGTTCTGTTTTTCATCGGCATACTCAATGGATCACTGACCTCCGGCACTGGCTTGTTTGTTACCCTGTGGCTGG